>JAZQCR010000134.1:0-4357 GCA_045546375.1 Eubacteriales bacterium
TCCAAAACTCTAAAAAAAGAAAAGTGACTTGCGACAGAGATGATACTTCATCTCTGTTGTTTGTTAGTGTATAGAAAAATCCCCATAAATTATTATTTTTTGTATTTACAAACACAATTTGTTGTGGTATTATTAATTAATAAGTAATACATATAGTGAGGAAATAATAAATGAAGTGTCCCACATGCGGCTTCACGGACAGCAACGTAATAGACTCCAGACCCACCGAGGAGGGCTCTATCCGCAGACGCAGAGAATGCAAAGCGTGTAAGCGCCGTTTCACCACTTACGAGATCATCGACTCAGTCCCCGTTATGGTGACCAAAAAGGACGGCAGTCAGGAGATCTTCGATAAGAACAAGATCTACTCGGGCGTGGTAAAGAGCTGTTATAAGCGCCCCGTCACCAAGGAGCAGATAGATGCCCTGGTAAACGACGTGGAGCAGGAGGTAAAGAGCCACCTGGAGGGAAGCCTCACCACCGTGCAGATAGGCGAGCTTGTTATGAACCGCCTAAGGGCCCTTGACGAGGTGTCCTACGTGCGCTTCGCTTCCGTTTACCGCGAGTTTAAGGATGCGGAGACCTTTATGAAGGAGCTGGAGATGCTCCGTGGCGAAAACTGAATAGTAAAATGGCCTTTTGCACAAGCGAAAGGTCGTTTTTTTGTACATTTTAACCGTTAAGTTGTGAAAATATACAAAAAAACGCTGTCACCTTGCGCAGTTTGTTAATTGATTTTCGTGTATTTGTGTGATATACTCATAGGTGGCGAATTATATTTACTGTTCCATATGGAGGAAATTATGAAAAGATTATTATGTATGCTCTTGACCTTGGTTATGGTTTTGTCCGTACCCATGGTGGGCATTACCGGTACTGCGGCGGACACCGCCGAGGCACAGTCCGTTTTGGTTGACCAGCTCTCGGTCATCGGCTCTTACGCCGACTCTACCGAGGCCTTCGCTCAGCCTGACAGAGGCGTTACAGGGGTAAAGGAGATCATCCCCTCTCCCGATACTACCTCTGTTGCCAATCCTACCAACTATACTTTCCTGATGATAAACCTGATGCACTATTCGGGTCAGGTACGCGCAGACGGTAAGGATATGCCCCTTGATGACAATTTCTTCTATAGCTTCCGTACCACCCTTGAGAACGCACGTAAGAACGGCGTTATGGTGGGTATCCGCTTCCGCTTTGACTGGTCGGGAAAAGAGAAGCAGGAGCCTGATTGGGACAATATGATCGATATGTTCCTTGACATCGAGGCGAACGGCGTGCTGGAGGAGTACGCAGACATCATCACCTGGTGCGAGATAGGTACTCTCGGCGCCTTCGGTGAGCAGTGGGGCTCCCGCTACTCCGACTGGGGCTACTCTGACGAGCTAATTGACCTATACCTGCGTATACTCCCTGAGGAGATCGACCTCTTACACCGTTCTCCCGAAAAGATCACTCATTGGGTGAACTTCAAGTTAGGCACCTCCTATAATCAGAATAACATCCATAATATGGCAAACGACCTTAACACCACCTATGCAAGCGTAGTCAACAAGAAGCACGACTACGTTTCCGGTGACGGTAAGGACTTTTCTTCCGGAAACTTCGTGAAGGACGACCTGAAGCGGCTCGGTATCTTCAACGACGGTTATATGGGCACTCAGTACGACTACGGTACCTACAAAAACCGTGCAAACGAGACCTCCTTTATCAACGGGCAGGCGGACGTTCCCTACGGCGGAGAGTTCTCCGGCGACCGTTACCTGCAGCTTTACTACGGCGGCTACAATAACGTATGGTATCCCAAGAACGCTATCCCCGAGATGTACTATACCAATCTCGCTTACCTGCACTCGGGCGTTTGGGCGGAGAGGGCAGGCGAGAAGCAGGACTTCTCCACCCTGAACGAGGCCGAGACCTTCAAGACTCAGTATAGCTTCATCGTTGACACTCTGGGCAGAAGCGAGCTGAAGAACTCCTTCACCATTACTCAGACCACCAATAGCTCCGGCACCACCGTATACAGAGCTACCTATACCGCCCTGGGCTACGACACTCTGCCATTTACCGCAGAGGTAGAGGCGGCAGTTGAAAGTAAGATCGGCGTGACCCTTGACCTTTCCGAGTACTACGGTCTTTCCTCCAAGAAGTTTATCGAGGACCATATCGGCTACCGCTTTATCGTCCGTGATTCGGATATGAGCGGCACCCTGCTCCCCGGCGGAACCTTTGAATATGATATAGACATTGAGAACACCGGCTTCTTTAAGATAGATAAAGAAAAGGAAGTTGAGCTGTTATTCGTAAACGGCGGACAGACCTTTGTCGCTACCCTTGAGGGCGTTGACGTTCGCACCTGGGATGCAGGCGTGAATAACTTAAGCGGCTCACTTACCCTTCCCGAGAACATCGGCGGCGGCACTTGGCAGGTATACCTGCGCATCTCTCCCGTAAACGAGAACGCCAAGGACGACGCTACCTACTGCGTTAAGTTCGCAAATGCTGATATTTACGATGCTACCCTGGGTGCAAACCTGGTGGGTGCTATCACCGTCGATGCCGAAGAGGTTGAGACGGAGACCTTCGTTGACACCCGTCCCGCAGGCGATTACTACACGGATGAGGGCACTACCACTTACCCTGCCGATACCGAAAGCCTGGACTTTATGAACGGGTCCTACACCTTCACAAAAGACGGACTTTACGGCTTTACCATCCTCTTTAAGGTTGAGGGTATCGCAGAGGGCAGTGAGATCAACCTCACTCGTTGGCATACGAGTGGCACTCCGGGCGATTCCAATAACATGGCGCACAGTTTCAACTATTTCTTTCAAAACAATGCTACTTACGGCTATGGAAAAACCTTTACCGAGAACGGCTATTATCTGATCTATGTTCCCTTCGATAGCGTAGCCGCCAATTATAAATTCGTATCGGCTGCCGGTGTGACAAGATATTATAACTTCAAAGTGAATCATGTTATAACAGTCGGTAACGTACCGAATGACCAGGGAACTCCCACGTCTCTTAACGGCAACCCCGCTACTATTACTCCTTTAGGCTTCGTAGAGGGTGCGGTGACCTCCTACTCACTTACCCTGCATATGCCCGACGGCACCATAAGAAAGCCCGCAGGCACCTATGCCTTTAAGAATACCGACAGAGCTGTTACCGAGAACGTGCAGTTCTTACAGGGTACGGCTATCCTTGACCGTATCTCCGCATACCAGTTTGACGGCTACACCGACGAGAACGGTGTTCCCTATAAGTTCGTTGGCTGGACTACACAGAAGGGCTTCAGAGAGGGACTTATCCACGAAGATCAGATCGCCGTGGGTGATCTCCATCTCTATCCCTACTACGAGCCCGATCTTGACGGCAATGCTGCTTATCTGAACGGCCTTACAAAGACCGTTACGGGCAACGTGGATGAGGACGGCATCGTTTATAACCTTGACGCAGATACCCGTACCGCCCTTGTGGGTACCGGCTCTGCCTGGGACGGCAACGCTTCCTTTAACGGCGCTGATGCGGTCCTTCCCGCATACCTTGACGTTGACGGCGTTATCTACAAGGTAGTTGGTATCGCCGACAATGCCTTTGCAGGCTGTGCGGCTCTAACCAAGGTTTATATCCCTCAGACCTATTCGGATATCTCCGATACCGCTTTTGCGGGGGTAGGTGAGAATATTACCGTTTACGCAAGCGCGGTGGATGCTGATATGTATGCCGACGTTATCGGCAATGTAGAGGCTATGGGCATCACTACCGCCACACTTGCCGCTGACGGCGAGTACGTCGTAGTATTCGGAAGCGAGGACGGGCAGATCTGGCAGGTAGCCGTACAGAGCGCTGACTCTGACGCAGTATATGACGGCGAGGTAGCCGACCTTGAGGGTGACGAGGACTACTGTCACTATACCTTTAAGAGCTGGAGT
Organism: Eubacteriales bacterium; assembly: GCA_045546375.1. Lineage (GTDB taxonomy): Bacteria > Bacillota > Clostridia > Oscillospirales > CAG-272 > CAKSEI01. Next base: position 3,939 of record JAZQCR010000134.1, read on the forward strand.
GCCACCGCTCCCTACACCGCTGATACATACGTATACCCCGTATACGAGGGTGCAGACCACGTAGCAGGCGATAAGGTGTACGCCTCCGAGGGCACCTGCGGCGAGAAGGTAGCTTATACCGTATCCTGCTCCGCTTGCGGCACTCTTATGGAGAGCGGCAGCGAGGTCATCAAGAACCACGACTACGGTGAGTATGTCTCCGACGGCAACGCCACCTGTACCGAGGACGGTACCAAGACCGCGACCTGCGGAAACTGCGGTGATACCGACACTATCATAGACGAGGGCTCCGCTCTCGGCCACGACTACGGCGAGTACGTCTCCGACGGCAACGCTACCTGTACCGAGGACGGTACCAAGACCGCTACCTGCGGAAACTGCGGCGACACCGACACTGTCGCAGATGAGGGAAGTGCTCT
>JAZQCR010000135.1:0-33512 GCA_045546375.1 Eubacteriales bacterium
GATATAACCGCCTCCCTGTGGGCGGGCGACTCGTGAGTCGCACCTACAGATGTAGTGATTCCCGTTTGTATTATAACAAAAAAATCAAAAATATTTTTCATCTTCCTATTGACAACAGAGGTCGAATGTGTTAGACTTTAATCGAGGACGAACACATTAGACCTTCGCGGGAGGACGCAAGGATGGAAACACCAAAGGTTTTTGAGAGTGAATACAGATTCTGCTGTATAGTTTGGGACAACGAGCCCGTTAACAGCACCGAGCTGGTAAAGCTGTGTAAGGAGAAACTAGGGTGGGCAAAGGCCACCACCTACACGGTAATAAAGCGGCTTTCCGAGCGCGGCATCATCAAGAGCGAGAACGCCACCGTCACTACCCTTTATACAAGAGAAGATATACAGTCCTCCGAGGTAGAGGAACTTATCGAGCGTACCTTTGACGGTTCCCTGCCTGACTTTTTCGCGGCATTCGTCAAGGGAAGGAGCCTTTCCGAGGACGAAGCGGAGAAGCTGCACCGCCTTATCGACCAAAACAAAGGAGCAAAGAAATGACCGCTATATTTGAGAGCATACTTAATATCAGTATCTCTGCCCTGTGGCTGATACTGGCGACGGTATGCGCAAGGGCGCTTCTCTTCCGTGCGCCGAAATGGACGCGGATGCTGCTCTGGGCGCTGGTGGCGGTACGGCTGGTGATTCCCTTCACCGTTGAGAGCCCCCTGAGCCTTGTGCCCGATACAAAGGCGGTGGAGCTGACTATCCGCGAAGCAGATAGTCCCAACGCTCCGGCACAAATGGAGATAACACCCACGGAACAGACGTCGATAACTCCGGTCGCGCCCATAATTCCCGGCGAACCCGTCACACCCGAAGTGCCGGTGACGCCGGGTGAGCCCATCGCCCCGAGCCTTCCCATAACGAACGAAGACCCTGAAAAGCTACCGGCGGCAGAGCTCCCTGCAGATGGCGACACGGCAAAAGCAGAGGAAAAATCCGTGAACGTCGGCTTTATTCTCTCCGTAGTATGGATAGCGGGCATCGCCCTGATGGCAGGCTACTTCGCCTTCAGCTATCTTTCCCTGCGTTTCAGACTGCGTGACGCAGTACGCAGTGAGGGCAGAGTATGGTACAGCGACCGCATAGACACCGCATTCATCTTCGGCATCATTAATGCGCGCATCTACCTGCCCTTCGGCATAGAGGGAACAGCCGCCGAGCACGTGCTGGCCCACGAGCGTGCACACCTTAAGCGCGGTGACCATATCATCAAGCCTTTAGCATTCTTCATCCTCTCTCTTCACTGGTTTAACCCTGCCGTGTGGATAGCTTATATCCTGTTCTGCAAGGACGTGGAGCTCGCCTGCGACGAGGCAGTCATACGTGGTATGAACGAAGAAAAGGTAAGCGAATATTCCCACGCCTTGGTCTCCCTCAGTACCAAGGGCAGTCGTCTTTCATTACATCCCATTTCATTTGGAGGTGCAAATATGAAAAACAGATTAAAGAACATACTTAACTACAAAAAGCCCACCCTATGGATGATCATAGCGGCCCTTATACTCTGCGTCGCCGTGGCAGTCTGCTTCTTCACCTCGCCCGAAAAGGAAGAGAGCGGTGCAGAGCCGACACTTCTCATAAACGCTGAGAATAATCCGCCCGAATCCCTTACCTTCCACCGCATAGCCGAGGGAAACTACGTCACAGGCTACACCGAAGCAGACAATATGAGCGTAATCATGAAGATGAACTCTGAAACGGCGAAGAGCATCTACGACTGGCTCACCCACTTCTCCGTAGGAGAGGAGATAACCGAATCCAAGGGCTATTCCCCCTTCTACTTCACTGTAAAATACGAGCAGGGCGAGGAAGTGCATTTTGGCTTCTTCGACTGCGAGATAGGCGGTAAAAAGTACGCTATTGAATTCACCGACGGCGCTGTGGACACAGAAGGCGAGAAGAACTGGCGTGAAGTGATGTCCAATACGCTTAACGGCTACACCGAATACAGCGATGTGACCCGTATACTCAGACTAAGTACGTCCGCAACCTACTACACGACTGCGGCAGAAAGCTACAACGTTTCGGAATACACCACAAAAATGTACAATGGTGAGATTTTTCTCCCCCTATACGGCCCGACACCCGAGCACCTGCCGTCAGCCATAGCGGATAACGTATCCTTTTCGAAACTATATCCGCGAGTCTATCTCAAGGATAATGAGAACGTCAATAACGAGGCGATGTTCCTTCCCTTCGAGCCCGACCTTGTATGGTGCAACGAGAATAATACCCAGATGCAAAAGATCTATCAGGTAGTGACCTTCCCGACCCTGGCCAAAAAGGACGGAAAGATCGTAGCCGAGATACCGAAGAGCCTGTGTTCCCTCATGGCTGATGAGGCCGCAGCGCTGTGCGAGGAGGCAAGACAGGAATACCAAAACACTCCCAAAATAACCGACCCCGACTACGACTGGAGCACACACGTCTTCCCTCAACCCACAGACAACGACATCGTTAAGATCGAGCTTAGCCGTGACGCATACGGCGCTATGGCTACGGGTATTGACGAGGTAGATCATATACGAATAGACGTAAGGGAAACCATGAATCAGCAAATGGGTAACACCCCGGAAAACAGTTTTAATAACGCAAAGGGTGCTCTCTTACGATTATTCTACGGAGAAGAGGTACACGCAGACAGCGTCGAAAGCGTACACTATCAATTTAAGTTAATAGCTACGTATGCAGACGGCAGCGTGATCGAGTGTCCCATCCCCTATGCCGTGAAGGACGGTAAAAAATACACTATCGAGCAAAAGAGCGTACCCGGCGGTGGCGGCTACTTCTCACAATACGGCTTTGAGTACCGAATAAAAATGAAGCAGTGGGATATTTTAAGAGAAAAAGGCTACAGCACTGATATCATAACCGCCCTCGATGAACTTTTAAACGCCGTAGGCACCACCGAAACCCTTTATAACTCCGATGACAGTCTCTTTATCTCAAAACCTCCGAGGTCAGAATCTTATCCTATATATGGGTATCTGCCAGACTACTTTACCACAGAGATCCCCGAACCGAAGGATATGGAGTATACCGAGAAGCTGGTAGTAGAAAGCGAAGATAAGAGCAGATCGCTCACCTGCTACGGAGACTCAGGTGGTATAATAAGGTATGATGATAACGGTGAAGTGCGCTGGTATACGACCCATATCCTCAGCGCCAACACAGGCAATATCGTTGAATATAACTATGCGGACGCACATATATATTATTTCTACGCCTGGCTCGAAAACAATCAATAAACCATAATAACAGCACTAACACAAAAAAGAACCAAGCCTTTCAAGACTTGGTTCTTTTTGTATAAAAAATATTCCTCTTTTAACAAAACTTAAACATAACCTGAAAACTTCGCAAATATTGAGGGGGTATAATCCTAACCGTAAACTAAAGAAACCAATATAAATCAAGAGAGGTAAAGTCATGAACAGAAACGACAAAGAATTCATCGTAGAGAAGATCCGCACACAGTACGTAGAAAAAGAGAGCACCGAGCTTGACACCCTTAAGGCTCTGGACAGTAAAGTAAAAAAGCCCGCGAACGTCTTTGCATACGTTTTCGGCAGCATCGCTGCTATAGTTATGGGCTCGGGCATGAGCCTCGTTATGACGGACATCGGTGAGACGGTAGGCATAGGCGAGCCTATGGTACCCGGTATCGTCATCGGTGTTGTCGGCATGCTGATGGCCATAGTGAACTACCCTATCTATAAGTCTATCTTGACTTCCCGACGCAAGAAATACGCATCCCACATCATCGCGCTCAGCGATAAGATAATGAAGGCGTAGGATAGGGTGAGCATTCAAACCCGAACCCTAAGCGCAAAATAACGGTGTCGCATTGCGACACCGTTATTTTTAGGCCTTCCAAACTGCCTTGATTATTTCGGGTAGCTTCGGTCTGGTACCGTACATCAGAACGCCTACGCGGTAGATCTTGGCAGAAAGGACTCCGATACCAAGGGTAGAGGCGATCAAAATGCCGATGGAGATAGCGATCTCGTACCAATGAACCGTACTCATAGCGATCCTCGTAAACATAGCCATAGGCGAAGTGAAGGGAACGTAGGAACACACCTGCATAAGCATATTATCCACGTTTCCGCTGCTCATAGAGAACATAACCACCATAAAGCCGATAATAAACAGGAAGGTTACGGGCTGAACTGCCGTATTGATATCCTCAAGCTTCGATACCGTAGAGGATATAGCCCCGTAGAGAAACGCATAGATCAAGAAGCCAAGCAGGAAGAACACGAGCATATATGCAAACAGCTCGGGCGGAATATTAAAGATGGAGTCCACTATCATATTGTCGCCCCAATACGATTTATTTGCGTTGTAGAACACCAGTGCCGAGCCAAAAACGGCAACCAGCTGAACGAGACCTGCCAAGCAGGCGGCCAAGACCTTACCAAACATCATATTCAAAGGCTTGGCGCTGGTAATAAGCAGCTCCATAGCTCGCGAGCTTTTTTCGGTGGCAACACTCATGGCTACCATCTGACCGTACAGAAGAATGACCATATACAGGGCAAAGATCATAACGTAGGTGTAAAAGAAATTCTGCATCTGATCCTTGCCGAGGCTCTCTACCTCGCCATCGATCTGAATGCTCATAACACCTGCGGCGTCCTCGTAGGACATACCGCCGTTTATCATTGCGTTCATCTGATAGATCTTTTGCAGGACGCCCATTGCGACATCCGGGTTAGCATCATACATCGAAAGATTATCGACGTAATAGGTAAATGAGGTCGCTCCGTTCATCACGAAGGCGCACTCCGCCTCCCCTGAGGTTATCTTGTCCTTGATCACGTCGAGCTCCTCGTCAGTGATCTGCACGCTATAATCGGTAAAGGCCGCGGCAAAGGTCTCACTCACCATATCTGCCCCTGTAGGGTCATCAGCCTTTACAAGCATAACGGGCAGGTCCTCGGAGGTGCCGGAGGTATCGTCCGAGCCAAAGGCGGCGGTGATACGGGGGAAAAACATAACTATGGCTATCGCCACCATCAAAAAGAGCGTCACACCGACAAACGCTTTATTTTTCGCATAGTTATTAAGCTCAAATTTGAGTATTTTTCCAAGCTGCTTCATCTTACTGCTCCTTTGCCCCATCGCCTGCGTATTCCACAAAAATATCGTTGAGTGAAGGCTCAAATACCTTTACCTCGTCAATATCGTAGTTTTCTACAAGGCGGGTCATTACCGCTTTCTTTTCATGAGCGGAGGAAAGCCGTATCAAGAGGTCACCGCTTTCGGTGGTACCGCAGGCAGAGCCGAAGTCTGCCTTTATGGCGTCGGTATTCTCCGCGCGGACGACCAGGCGGTCACGGGGATAGTCGCGCTTGATATCGCGCAGGTCTCCGCACAAAGCGACCTTACCGTTATTAAGAATAGCGATACTGTCGCAGAACTCCTCTATATAGCTCATCTGATGGCTTGAGAACAGAACTATCTTACCCTTGCCTATCTGTTCCTTGACTACGTCCTTTAAGAGCATAGCATTTACGGGGTCAAGACCCGAAAAGGGCTCGTCGAGGATGATGATATCGGGGTCGTGGGCAAGGGCGGTTATAAGCTGTATCTTCTGCTGATTACCCTTCGAGAGGGTATCAAGGCGCTTATTACGGTATTCTGCCATGCCCAGGCGTCCGAGCCAATAGTCAATGGCCGTTACCGCATCCTTGCGGCTCATACCTTTAAGCTCCGCAAAATACGTAAGCTGGTCGATGATGACCTTTTTCGGGTAAAGACCTCTTTCTTCGGGCAGATAGCCGATGCCGACCTTACTGTAATCGATAGGCTGACCGTCTATGAGCACCTCACCGCCGTTCGCGGGAAAGACGTCCATCAAGATCCTGATAGACGTGGTCTTACCTGCACCGTTACGTCCCAAAAGGCCAAATGCCTTTCCGCCCTCAGCCTTGAAGGATACGCCCGTAAGGACCTTTTTCTCACCGAAGGATTTTTCTATGTTTTTAAGCTCTAAGATCATTTTAATAATGACTCCTTGTGTTAATTGCGGGTTCTGCCGCAAAATGCGCTTATGATGACACTATTGTATCATAAACACACTAAAAAATAAAGTGTTTTCCCTCGGAACCGCCACCCTCAACCCGTATTGTAAACAAAACTTTAACATTTAGGTGTTATAATTATAAAAAACAATGGGAAGGTGCGCATTATGTTCAAGATATTGGTAGTAGAGGACGACAAGGCTCTGAATCGCTCGGTATGTTCATTTCTGAATCAGAGCGGCTATGAGGCCACGGGCTGCCTGGGCGCGGAGGAGGCCTACGACGCTATGTACGAAACGGTCTTTGACCTTATTATTTCCGACATAATGATGCCCGGTATCGACGGCTTTGAGTTCGCACGGACGGTACGTTCTCTAAATGAAGAGATACCCATTCTCTTCGTCACCGCACGTGACGACTTTGCCGCGAAGCAAAGGGGCTACCGCGTCGGCATAGACGACTATATGGTGAAGCCCATCGACTTTGACGAGCTCTTTCTGCGCATAGGTGCGCTCCTTCGCCGTGCGAAGATCGCCTCCGGCAGAAAGCTGGAGGTAGGCGACTTCATAATGGACGCAGACGAGCATACCGCATATCTGAAAGGCGAGGAGATAGCCCTGACACAGAGGGAATTCAATCTCTTATATAAGCTCTTATCCTACCCTAAAAAGACCTTTACAAGAACCCAGCTTATGGATGAATTCTGGGATGCGGATACCTCCTCCGGCACACGTACCGTAGACGTATATATGGCCAAACTCCGTGCCAAGCTGGCAGAATGTGAAGACTTCGAGATAGTGACGGTGCACGGTCTCGGCTACAAGGCGGGAATTAAATGAACGACGATACCAAGATAAAAAAGATATTAAGATCAATATCACATTTCCTTGTCATTTTCCTTATAGTATCCTTCGTCATCTCCTGCTGTACCATGCTCTTCGTCACCCTGCTCTCGGAGGCGGCGGATATAGCGCTGACGGGGGACGTGTTGAACGTAGCGGCAAAGCTGACCCTTATAAACGTAGTATTCTTAAGCCTTTTGCTTACCGTCCTTGACGCTCTGCGCAGGAGAATCACTGTAGATCGGACGGTAAAGCGCATTACCGATGCGGCAAAGAAGATCACCGAGGGGGACTTCTCGGTTAGGATAGAAAAAAGAGGAGACGACGCATTCGCACAGATAATCGACTGCCTCAACATAATGGCAAAGGAGCTCTCGGGCACAGAGACCCTGCGCACCGACTTCATCGCCAACGTTTCCCACGAGCTGAAGACCCCACTCTCGGTCATGCAGAACTATGCCACCCTCTTAAAGAGCCCTTCACTTTCCGAAGAAGAACGGATAGAGTACGCAGACGCCATAAACAGCGCTTCAAAGCGTCTTGCTAACCTCATAACCAACATCCTTAAGCTGAATAAATTAGAAAATCAACAGATAACACCTAAATGCGAGACCTACGACTTAAGCGAACAGCTCTGCGAATGTCTTTTGGCATACGAGCACGCATGGGAAAAGAAGGGCCTTAACATAGAGACCCACATTGAGGAGGCCGTCACGGTAAACGCCGACCCCGAGATGATGAGCCTCGTTTGGAACAACCTTATCTCTAACGCCGTCAAGTTTACAGATAACGGCGGCACGCTATCCCTCTCGGTGAAGGGTGACGGCGACTGCGCCACAGTCGTGATAAGCGACACGGGATGCGGCATCTCCCCCGAGGTAGGTAAGCACATCTTCGATAAATTCTATCAGGGGGATACCTCCCACTCCACCCAAGGCAACGGCCTTGGTCTTGCCCTTGTGAAGCGGGTCATCGACATCACAGGCTGCGAGATCTCACTTTCAAGTGAGGTGGGCAAAGGAACGACCTTTACGGTAAAGATCCACAATGAAGGAATATAAAAAACTATTAAATAGATTACTCTTTCCGCCAATATGGCTTATGATACTGCTGACCCTTATCAGCGGTGGAGCTCTTACGTGGATTTTCCTAAATGGTATGGACACCCATCCCATAGCCTATGCAGTCTACGTGGTAGCCTTTTACACCGTATCCGTAGTGAGCATCTTCTGCGCTACGGTGCTACCAAAGCACTATAAGAGAGCAAAGCAAAGGGTGTACGATAACGAGCTGGGCAACAGATACATGACCGACGCGGTCTTCCGCACTCACGTCTCTCTCTATTCTTCCCTTTCGGTAAACCTACTGTACGTTGCCGCAAACGTGCTCTCCGGCTTTCTTTACGGCTCCTACTGGTTCTTTACCCTGTCCGTTTACTACGTGATACTCGCCCTGATGAGATTTATCCTTTTAAGATACGTAAACAGAAATACGATCGGTGAAAATCTTATAGGTGAATGGAAAAGGGCAAGGGTATGCGCCTGCATACTGACCCTCATAAACCTTGCTCTTTCCGGTTCGATCCTCATGATAATGTATCAAAACAAGGGGTACGAATACGGCGGCATACTCATCTACGTGATGGCTGCGTACACCTTCTATATCACCACCATTGCGATCATCAATATCGTTAAATACCGAAAGTATAACAGCCCCGTTCTATCTATGACCAAGATCGTTACCTTAGCGGCGGCGTTGGTATCTATGCTGTCCCTCGAGACCGCTATGCTCACCGAATTCGGCTCCGAGATGACCGAGTTAAATAAACGCATATTCATCGCCGCAACGGGCGCAGGCATCAGCGCGGTAGTGCTGGGCCTCTCAAGCTATATGATAATAAGATCTACCAAGGAGATAAGAAATCATGAAGGATAACTCATTCGAATATAACTACTCCGCCAAAGAGCAGGCGGAGATAAAGAAGATACGCGAGCGTTATGCGGCAAAGGCGGAGCCCGAAGAGGACAAGATGGCTCAGCTACGTCGCCTTGATGAGAGCGTCACCAAAAAAGGCACCGTCGCCTCACTTATTATGGGCATACTCGGCACCATTATAATGGGTACCGGTATGAGCACGGTGATGACCGAGATAGGCGACTTCTTAGGCGTGTACGCCATCCCCATAGGCGTTGCCGTTGGATGCGTAGGCATAATAATGGTGGCTCTCGCCTACCCCGTTTATATGCATATAACGAAAAAAGAAAGAGAGCGCATCGCCCCGGATATAATAAGGCTCGCAGATGAGCTCTTAAAATAAAGAAATGCCGACCTTCGTCGGCATTTCTTTATTTTACCTTAAATTCAATTATACGCTTAAAAAACTCGGTATGGTCTTCATACTCTTCGGTCTTCTTATCGCTTCCCGCATCCTGAACGGATATCTTACGCAGACAGACTACCGTATCCTCACCCATTACCGAGAGAGCACCGGAAAAATAGGACCCGAACTCCGTATCCGCAAGGCGGACTGCGCACTCATCCACCGCGCCCTCGGGCACCGTATCAAAGATACTACTGAGAGGTACGAAGCGGTCCTTGTCCTTCACCTGATCGTACATACCCTCACTGAAAAAGCACACGTAGCTCTGTCCCGTCATCAGCTCCATACTGAGCTGCTCGATGGCGTCGGTACGACTCTCGAAGTTGTACGCCAGGTTCTCGTTCTCGGCGTATGCCTCTTCCTTTTTCTGCTTCAGTTCTTCTTCGGTGAGGACAACTATCTTTGTAAGGCATACGTTCTTGTCTCCGTTTCCGTCATAGTCGTCTATAACGTAAGAGAATGCATCCTCTATTGCCTTTTGCTCGTCGGCAGTAAAGTACTTACCGCCCGAATACACGGCGTACACGTCATAGTCTTCTTTTTTTAACATCTGCACCGTACAGATAACACCGACCGCAAGGAAAAAGGACACTATAATAGTGGGCCACTTATAATGATACCAATAATTATCAAGCCATTTAATAAATCTTTTCATGGTGACAGTATATCACCTTTTTTCATTAAAGGCAACTTATTTTAGTTAATTAAATATGAAAAAAGTGTTGCGTCATACGACTTATTATGATAAAATTTAAGCAACTAACCAAATTAGAGGTATAAAATGAAGATCCTGCAATTCGGGGAAGGCAATTTTCTCCGTGCCTTCGTTGACTATATGATAGACGAGGCAAACAACAAAGGCGTTATGGAGGGTGAAGTAACTGTCGTCAAGCCCATCCCCATGGGCTCCCTCGACAACCTTAAGAAGAACAACTGTGAATATACCCTCGTCACCCGCGGTATGCAGAACGGCGAGGTAATAGACGACGTGCGCACCGTAAAATCGGTCAAGAAAGCCCTCTGCGCTTATGAGGATTTTGCAGAGCTTATAGCCGAGGCGTGCGACCCCGCACTTAAAGTGATCGTCTCCAACACCACCGAGGCAGGCATCTCCCTCTCGGGCGAGGACGAGTTCACGGCAAAGCCCCCCAAGAGCTACCCTGCGAAGTTAACCAAACTCTTATATGAGAGATTTAAGGTGGGCGGTGAGCCTTTGCACCTTCTGCCCTGCGAGCTTATCGAGAATAACGGCGCCAAGCTCTATGACTGCGTTATGACTACCGCGAAGAAGTGGGCTTTAGGTGAAGATTTCCTCGCCTGGATAGACCACTGTTACTTCCACTGTACTCTCGTTGACCGCATCGTCACCGGCTTCGACAAGGAGCTCTCCGAAAAGTATAACGACCCCTGCCTTGACGTAGGCGAGCCCTTCGCTCTATGGGTCATTGAGGACAAGGGAGATATCAAGGATATTCTTCCCTTACATAAGGCGGGTCTGCCCGTAGTGTACACAAGCGACGTTTCCCCCTACCGTGAGCGCAAGGTGCGCATACTCAACGGCGCACACACCTCCACCGTCCTTGCCGCATATCTTGCAGGCAAGAGCATCGTACGTGAATGCATGCAGGACGAGGTCATCTCGTCCTTTATGAAGAAGTGTGTTTATGAGAACATCATCCCTACCCTGACTCTTGATAAGGACCAATTATATACCTTTGCCGATCAGGTGTTTGAGAGATTCAATAACCCCTTCATCGATCATTCCCTCCTCGCTATATCCCTTAATTCCGTTTCCAAGTTTAAGGCGAGACTCCTCGGCAGTTTTGACGATTACTACAGAATAAAGGGTGAGATACCTAAGTATATCACCTTTGCCTTTGCGGCGCTGATCGCATTCTACTGCGACACCGATAAGGCAAATGACGATAAAGAAGCCCTTGACTACTTCGCCGCACACAAGAACGATGCCGACTTCATCGAAGGCCTTTGCGCGCAGAGTCAGTTCTGGGGATGCGATCTTGGCAAATACGATAATTTCATCCCTGCTGTCAAGAAGTATCTTGACGATATTCGCACCGCCGGTGCTTATGAGGCTATGAGATGCTTAGGATAAACGATAGGGACAACGTACAGGTCTGCATAACGGGCGAGAAGCCCGGACATAAGTTCGCTCTCTGCGATATCCCGGAGGGTGAGCAGATCATCAAGTACGGCTACCCCATAGGTATTGCCACCGCAGATATAAAAAAGGGCGAGTGGGTACACTCGCACAACCTAAAGACGGGTCTCGGAGACATACTCGACTATAAGTACGAGCCCATACCCACTCCTACAGAGAAGAGCGAGGACACCTTTATGGGTTATCTTCGTGCCGACGGCAGGGTGGGCATACGCAACGATATATGGATCATCCCTACCGTGGGATGCGTAAACGATATAGCCAAACAGCTCGCCCGTATGACGGGCGCTATTGCCTTCCCTCACCCCTACGGCTGTTCACAGCTTGGCGAGGATCACGCAAATACGGGGAAGCTCTTATCTGCCCTTGCACGCCACCCCAACGCAGGCGGCGCACTGATGTTGGGTCTGGGCTGTGAGAACAGCCGCATAGAGACGCTCACACCTTATCTTGAGGGTTATGACCCCGAGAGAGTTCTCTTCCTCGAAGCGCAGAAGGTGGAGGACGAGATAGGCGAGGGTATCGCCATTATAGAAAAGCTGCAGGCGCGTGCCGCCCTCGACGAGCGCACCGAGGTGCCTATGTCCAAGCTGGTGGTAGGCCTTAAGTGCGGCGGCTCGGACGGCTTCTCGGGCATCACCGCAAATCCCCTTGTAGGTGATTTCTCGGATATGCTCATCGGAATGGGCGGCTCTACCCTCTTAACCGAGGTTCCCGAGATGTTCGGCGCGGAGACCATCCTTATGAACAGGTGCAAGGACGAGGCTACCTTCCGTAAGACCGTGAATATGATAAACTCCTTCAAGGCGTACTTTACCGCCCACGGAGAGCCCATCTACGAGAATCCCTCTCCCGGTAATAAGGACGGCGGCATCACAACTCTTGAGGAAAAGTCCCTCGGCTGTACTCAAAAGAGCGGAAGCAGTGCCGTGGTGGACGTGCTTGGTTACGCAGAGCGCATAAATGAGCCGGGACTTAACCTGGTGTACGCCCCCGGCAACGACCTGGTGGCGGCAACGGCCTTGGCGGCGGCGGGAGCAAATATAGTGCTCTTCACCACCGGCAGAGGTACTCCATTCGGCTGTCCCGTGCCTACCTTAAAGATCTCTACCAACTCCCTTTTAGCGAAAAGAAAGCCTCACTGGATAGATTTTAACGCAGGAGTGCTCTTAGAGGGAGAAAACAAGGCAGATACTGCCCGCAAGCTGTACGAGCTTGTCAAGGATACGGCAAACGGCAAAAAGGCAAAAAACGAGGAAAAAGACTATCAGGAGATAGCCATTTTCAAAACGGGAGTCACTTTATAATTAAAATACCAAGCATCCATCGATGCTTGGTATTTATTTTTACTTATTTGTGCCTTCAGCCATAGCCTTTTTGGCTTCTTCTCTTGCGCTGGTCTTGCCCTCGGGCTTGATCTCCCCTGCCTTCATAAGAGATACCTTAGTAAGGAAGGGACCTATCAGCTCGTAAACAAGCACGGAGAACAGAGTGATGTTGGCAACGATAGCGCACTCGGTGCTGCCAAACTGCTCACCGTACTCCTTAGCCTTGATGGCCATACCGAGAGCAACGCCCGCCTGAGGGAACAGGGTGATGCCCAGATACTTTACTATATCGGGGGTACACTTCACGCTCTTTGCACTGAGGCCCGCGCCGAAGTATTTACCGATACAGCGGGAGACAATATACGCTACGCCTACGCCCACGATAACCACGTCGGCGAAAACGGACAGCTCCAGCTCCGCGCCGCTGAGCACGAAGAATAGGATGTATAAGGGACCGGTCCAGCGATCGAGACGGTCCATAAGCTCCTCGGAGAAATCACAGCAGTTGCAGAACACGGTACCTAACATCATACAAGTGAGTAAGGACGAGAACGCAACGTGAACGTGAGAGCCGAAAAGCTCTACGGTAAAGCTGATCTTGGAGATAGCCACAGTCAGAAGCACGAAGGTCACCGACATAGAAAGACGCTTGGAGCGGGAGTGGAAGAACCTCTCGAAGAAGGTGATGAGAAGACCTACCACAAAGCCAAGTCCGATGGAGAGAACCACCTCTAAGATAGGCTCAAGGATGATGGATATAATGCTGACGGAACCGCTGATAAGCGCCTTTGCAATACCGAAGGATATAGCGAAGAGCACAAGACCCACGGCGTCGTCAAGAGCAACGATGGGAAGAAGCAGATCGGTTAAGGGACCCTTTGCCTTATACTGCTTAACTACCATAAGGGTAGCAGCAGGGGCGGTAGCGGAGGCTACTGCGCCAAGGATGATGGCAGAGGGCAGGGGCAGCTTATCGGGGAAAGCAAAATGAAGTCCGATGAGGGCGGCGTCTACCACAACAGTAGTAAATACAGCCTGAACTATACCGATAACGGTAGCCTGCTTACCCGTGGCACGTAGCTGAGAAAGGCGGAACTCGTTACCGATAGAAAAGGCGATAAAGCCGAGAGCAACGTCACTGATAATGCTGAAGCTCTTGATATTCTCCATACTGGTAAAGCCGAGGCCGTCAATGCCCAGGGCTCCGATAGCGTAAGGGCCGATAAGTATACCCGCAACAAGGTACGCAGTAACCGCGGGAAGCTCCACCAGCTTAGCAAGGCGGGATAGCATAAGTCCGGCGAAAAGCGCAACGGACAGACTAAGTAAGATCTCCATAATGAACCTTCCTATTTATTAGTACATCATATTTCACAAACGAACGCATTATATCACAATAATAGGAAAATATCAATAGATTTTGAAGAAAAAATTAACACCTCGGCGGTTATTCCGAGGTGTCGGTAAGAAGTTTTTCATTGAGCTTGGAGAAAAGCATCTTTTGTCCCGTGTAAAGGCCGATATAACCCGAGAGAACAAAACTGATAAAGGTGGCCAGAGCATAGAAGAGCACACCCTCCCCGCCGAACATCTCCACGCACAAAAAGCAGGTAGCGAGAGGACAGTTGGTAACTCCGCAAAACATAGCCGCCATGCCCACTGACGCTCCAAGAGCAGGAGAAATGCCAAACAGGAAAGAAAGCGCTCCGCCGAGGGTGGCTCCGATGAAGAAGGAGGGCACTATCTCGCCGCCCTTAAAGCCACAGCCGATGGTGACAGCGGTAAAAAGGATCTTTAAGGCAAAAGCCCAGGGCACAACCTCGCCGTGCTCGAAGATACGCTCGATAACGGGGATTCCGCCACCGTTATAGTCATTATTACCCACAAGCAGAGTAAGCAGAATAATAATTACGCCGCCTGCAAGGATACGCAGATAAGTGTTCTTAATATACTTAGAGAATAGCTTGCCCGACAGGTGCATCACGTGACAGAAAAGCGCGCTGATAAGAGCAACTGCAATAGCAATGACCGCCACCTGCCATATATTGGAGATATGGATAGCGGGAATGTCCCCTACGTTAAAGCGCTCAGGGTGTACACCGAGAGAAACGGATATACCGTAAGCGGTAAGCGAGGAGACTAAGACCGGTAAAAGCGCCGCAGAGCAGATCTGGCCAACGGTAACTACCTCTATTGCAAAGACCGAAGCACCGAGAGGCGTGCCGAAAACAGCGGAGAAAAGACCGCCCATACAGCACATGGTGATGATATGACGTGCGTGCTCGTCGAGACGCAAAAGCTTTGTCATAGCGGTAGAGATACTTCCGCCTATCTGAAGAGCCGCGCCCTCCTTACCTGCAGAGCCGCCGAGAAGATGGGTGATGACCGAGCCCGCAAAGACGGCGGGCGCAAGTAAAACGGAAACAGGCTTCTCGGTACGTACCGCGGCAAAAACGTCGTTAGTGTTCATACCCTCGACCCGACAGAGCTTGTATACAGCTACAGAAAGAAGTCCGCCGATAGGTAAAAGGTAAATAAGCCACCCGTTCTCACCGCGAAGGGCGGTGACAGCCGACACGGCATGAGCAAATGCCGCGCCCAGCACACCGCAGGCAGCCCCTGCCAAGCCACCAAGAGCAAGCCAACGCAAAAAAGCCAAAGCGTAGGCTTTAGCAAGAGCAATATGTTCGCTTACGTATTTCTTAAACTGACTTTTCATAGCTTTGGTATTGTAACACATATCGACAAAATTTGCAAGACAATAAATGTCGCACCAAATACAATATATGTCTTGTTTTTGCCTCGCCGCCGTGATAGAATTAATACAGTTGAAAAAATACTTGCAAGCTATCTTGTGAGCCTCTTTTGCCGAGAAGGTATACGACCTTTTCGAGGGGGCTCTGTCGGCCACGGGCTACGACAGCTTCTTACACAACGACCCGGGCTACGGCATAGCATTTCCCCTGCGAAATACAGATACGAAAGATTTCATACCCGATAAGTGGTATGCCTTTGAGGAGTAAAGATGAATATAAACCTAAGTGAAAATGCGGCGGAGCTGGGCAACCGCGCCGCAAAGCTGACTGCAAAGGAATTAAACAAAGCGATCGCCAAGAACGGTGAGGCACGCCTGGTGCTCTCCACCGGCGCCTCCCAATTCGAGACCATAGCCGCACTGCTTAAGCAGGACGTTGACTGGTCGAGGGTGGAGGTGTTCCACCTGGATGAATACGTAGATCTGCCTATCTCTCACGTAGCCAGCTTCAGAAAGTACATCAAGGAGCGCTTTGCCGACCGGGCAAAGCCCAAGGCGGTGCACTACGTTAATACAGAGGGAGACGTAAGTGCGAATATAGCCGACCTAACGAAAAAGCTCCGAGAAAAGCCCGTGGACGTGGCTCTTATCGGAATCGGAGAGAACGGCCACATCGCCTTCAACGATCCCCCTGCCGACTTTGATACAGAGGAAGCGTACATCATAGTCGAGCTTGATGAAAAATGCCGCAAGCAACAGTTGGGAGAAGGATGGTTTGCCTGTCTTGAGGACGTGCCGAGGCGTGCCGTCTCTATGACAGTTAAGCAGATAATGAGTGCAAAGACCGTCATCTCCGCAGTTCCCCACAGTGTCAAGGCGAAGGCGATCAAGGATACCCTGGAAAGCGACCTGACACCGACTGTGCCCGCAACTATGCTAAAGACCCACCCCCGGTGGTATCTCTTCATCGACAAGCATTCTGCAGAAAAGACAGATATAGAAAAATACTTATAAAGAAAACGAGTGACCTCGGTCACTCGTTTTCTTTATTTGCTTTTTTCTTTCGCAGTATAACGTAAACTATCAAGGCCGCAAGGGAAAGGGCCGCGCATATGCCGAACAGGAATATGGGGGTAACCACGTCTATTCCCGCGGCGGCGTCGTTATCGTCGCTCTTGAGCTTCGGTATCTCGGTTATATCAATAGAAGCCTCGCAGTTCTTACAGTGTCTTGACTTATAGCCCACGTATTCTGCGGTGGCTTCGCGATCGAGGGTAAGCTCTTCCTCAAAGTCGTGCTCCACCATCGGAATATCCTCAGTCTTTTTTCTGCCGCACTCCCTGCAGGTATAGGTCTTTACACCGTAGCCGAAGCAGGTCGGCTCCTTGGTGACGGCGCCGTCATCCCAACGGAATTTCCTATCGACCCTCTCCTCATTACAGTTATGCGTCTCGGTCAAGGCATCCACCGACGCGAAGCTCGTCTCTCCTTCTCCTACGGTAAAGGCGTTCGTTACATTTACACTGTATCCCTTGTCAATGTAGGCGTATACGGTATACTCGTAATCACCGTCGGAGAGCGTCTCAAAGGGTAGCTTTTCAGCGTATAAATTAAGATCTATTACCGTGGCTTCCTCTTCCCTGTCCACGGTTATACCGAACATTTCCTTCCCTGCGCTGTCCACCACCTTTACCTCAAGGAAAAGAATGGGCTTAGGTGAAAATACGGTGCCGAAAGCGTCAAAGGTATCTCCCGTATTCAGGTGCACGGGATACTTTATGCCTGCCGCCGTGAGCTTTGTAGCATTGTCGGGACACTCTAAATAGGTGAAGGTCAAGGGGTCGACAGTCTTATTCAGATAATCGTACTCCTCTGCGATCACAAAGTGCAGATGCGCCGCAGTAGAATAACCCGTGCATCCGACCTGCCCTATCTTAGCACCCTGCTCGATACGGTCTCCCTCCTTGATATCCTCGGGGATGCTGCCGCCCAAAAGATGGGCATAAACGTAACTGCAACCGTCGTCGCCGTCGATCATAACGCAGGTACCGTACCCGTAGCAGGCGTGATGTGAGCTGTAATGAAGCTCTGTGCATTTATACAGCTTATTCACCGTTCCGCCCATTGCCGCAAGCACCGTGGCGCCGGTAATATGCTTATCCAAAATATCGATCCCGTTATGAAACCTGCCGGGCGCGCTGATATAATTCTGTGTCACGGTGTAATGACCGGGCACAGGCCAGGTCAGAGGTGGTCCTTCCCGCTTTTCCTCGGTGGTTTCTTCCGTTGTGTCTTCTGTAGCCTCCGCTCCAAGCGGCACCGTGATGCCTATAAGGCAAACTACGGCAAGAGCAAAAGCCAGTATTCTTTTAATCTTCAAATCCTTTTTTCCTTGGGTCAAAATGTTTAATACTAACCTATTGATTATATCATTTTTTTGCTTAATAGTCAAATCTCGCTCTTATATGCCTTAAATCTCTCGGTAAAGCCCGGCATAACGCGCTGAAGAATAAGGCATAAGCCGTAGCCCGCGAGGGCACCTAAGGTATTTAGCCACAGGTCGTCTACGTCGGTGCTTCTCTCGCTGAAAAGCTGGCCTATCTCCGCGGTCAGCGATACCGAAAGGCCCATAAGCGCCGACCGCCTAATGTTCGATGCACGGTAGCATAGTCCAAATAAAAATCCGATAGGCATAAACACAACCATATTTCCTATGAAGTTAATAAGCAATGGAGTATAGTTGCCGTTAGCAACGCCCTCTGCGGTATAGACAAAGACTCTGAAGGGGACAAAATTAATATCCGCAAGAGACGGCAGACACGGGCTTTGCGACCACACGGTCTCTGCTAATATGTATATGCAGAAGCCGCCCAGCAGTGCCGCTCCTATCTCGTGTGCCGCCGTAGACTTAAGCCCTCTTTTTTTCATTATCCATATGGCTAAAAAACGCCAGATAAAAAGCAGGGGTAGGGAGAACATAAGTATAGGCATTATTTCCGATAAATAATAAATTATAAGCTCCATATATGCATTATAACACAAAACAGCAAAAAACAGAAGCGGTTTTTTCCGCTTCTGTTTCACTAATACCATATAACACTTACGTTTCTCTCGAATCTGCCGAGCATAGCCGCCACCTGAGCTCTGGTAGCGCTTCCCTGCGGATCGAGGTAGCTTTCTCCGTTTACACCGTTACCCTCGATTATCTTGCCTTTTACCGCCCATCTCATTGACTCTAAGGCATACTCGGATATTTTATCTGCATCAGGATACTTTTTGACGTTAATGCCGTAAGTAAGACTAAAAGCATAACCTTTATTCACAAAATATCTGTGCAGTATAGCTACCAGCTGTTCGCGGGTCAGAGGTGCGTCAGGGGCGAATGCATTATCGCTCATGCCGTTGACCACACCGTTCTGATATGCCCACAGCACCGCGTCATAGTAGTAGGTGCCCTCCTTCACGTCGGTAAAAGGTAGCTTTCCCGTGACCTCGGGGCTTCCCTCCATACGGTAAAGGGTAGTGACGAACATAGCACGGGTCATTGTCATATCGGGCGCAAACAGCGTAGGTGAAACACCGTTAAACAGACCTCTGTCAATAGCCCTAGCCACATCGTAATAATACCAGCTTCCACCCTTAATATCAGCAAACGGTGTTCTGTTAAAATCGTCTAAATGAAGCGGGAATGCGATATAGTCTAAATAACCCGCGTACTTATCACAGTTTTCTCTGTCCCACGCGCCGTAAGCGTTAAAGTTATTTAGGCAAGCGGTGGTCTGCTCAAATGGGGATAACGACTTCTGAGAATGAATGGTTATATTTATTCCCCACTCTTTTACGGCGTAAGGAAGCTGAATGGCAAATTCCGCACACCAACCGTTATCGTCGGAAACGGTCTTAGCCTCAAAGTCGAGGCCCCACGTATCGTGTCCCTTAAATGCTGTTCCACCGCGGGTCACGCTGTATATCTCAAGAGGTGAGCCGTAATTGGTCTTATCAATATAGAGTTCAACGCAATCACTGTTCCACAGATTAACGCTTCCCTTATCGGTTTTGGCGTCATAATCAGACACTTTAATATGTTCGCATCCGGTATGATTTTCTTTTAACTTACCGCATTCGGCGCAGATAGAGGTATGATCCTCTATACTCAGCACGCTCTCATCATGAGCCTCTACAAACACGTATAGAGTATCGTTATCACAGATAAACCAAACGTCTCCGTATATATCCTCGTCACCTGACTTGTTGGATATTTTCCCTTTGTTTCCAAACTCGTACCAGCCGTCCTTCTTACCGTCGAGAGTTATCTGCGGGTAAGGATAATCGGCAGGAGCGTCGAAAATGATGCTGTTCAATTGCTGCACAAGGTAACTTTGCTTGTGTCCTATGATCTCACCCTTCTCATCTCTGTACTGGATAGGATCGTTGACCCAATTCGCAGTACTGCAGAGGGCAAGTGAAGCTATCATTAATATGGATAAAAACAATGAAATAATACGTTTTGTCATTTTTTCCTCCTTGATTCCGAGAAGACAGTAGATGCGTTCCGCAAATTCAGTATAGCATAAATAGTTAGGTTTGTAAATAATAATAATAATAGACTTTACACTTCGTTAATAAAACGGAGGGGTATCCCTCCGTTTTATATGCTCTTCATCTTCACCGTAAAGGTGGTCATATTCTCGTCACTGTGGACAGTGATCTCGCCCTCGTGCAGGTCGATAATCCGCTTTACTACCGCAAGGCCCACACCGCTTCCTTCTGACGAACGGGAGGGGTCTGTCTGATAAAATTTATTGAATATCTTTCCCTGGTCCTCAGCCGAGATCGGAGTACCGGTATTGGATACGGCAACACACAAAGCGCCCTGCTCTTCCTTAACGGACACGCGGACTGTGCCGTACTCGGGTGAGAACTTGATAGCGTTATCAATGAGGTTTATCCACACCTGCTTGAGCATCTCCTCATTGGCGCGGACGGTGTACTCGTCAAAGTCGGGGGCTATCTCTATATTCTTCTTTGCCCACTTGCTCTCAAGGATCAGGATACAGGAGCGTATCTGCTCGGAAAGGTTAAATTCGGTTACGTCGGTGAGTATCGCCTGATTTTCCAGCTTCGTAAGGTTCAGCACTTCGGTGGCCATATGAGAAAGGCGCAGAGATTCTTCCTCGATGATGCCGATATACTCCGCCCTCTGCTCATCCGTGAGATTATCACGCTTTAAGAGCCGAGCGAAGCCTGCGATAGACACGATAGGGGTCTTAAACTCGTGGGAAAAATTATTTATGAAGTCCGAGCGGAGCATCTCAGTGCTCTCAAGCTCCTCTGCCATCTTATTGAAGCTGTCGGTGACGCTCTTCACCGCAGGGTGCGCGCTCATTGTCTTGCCAAACTTAAGGCGAGCCTTGAAGTCTCCGTCAGACAGGCGGTTAAGCTGGGTTATAACGTGATTTATACTCTTTATGGGAAAACTGCTGGTGATTATTGTGCCGACGAAGCCCACCACGAGGCTTATCGCCGCCATCAGGAGCATTATAGGTGTGATACTGGGCATATCTACAGGGAATTCACCGAATACGCCGACTTTAGTCAGTATAAATACAGTCAGCCACGCAAGCAAAACGGACGCCAGCAAAATGGCGAAGACCAGCAGAGCAAAGGCAAGGGTGATGGAAAAACGACCTTTATACTTTTCTTTTTTCATATCTTCTTTACCGCC
This sequence comes from Eubacteriales bacterium, assembly GCA_045546375.1. Lineage (GTDB taxonomy): Bacteria > Bacillota > Clostridia > Oscillospirales > CAG-272 > CAKSEI01. Next base: position 21,295 of record JAZQCR010000135.1, read on the forward strand.
CTGTAGCCAAGTCCCCTTACAGACTCTATCTTAAATTCGTCACAATCTTCAAAGCGCTTTCTAAGGCGTGCGATATGCACGGTCACCGTCTCCCAGCCCGTCTCGCTGTCCGCGCCCCATATCTCGTCCATAAGCTGGATACGGGTGAAGATCTGACCGGGATATGAAAGGAGCTTATATAAGAGCAGAAACTCCTTTTGCGGCAGGACGTGGCTTTCCTCTCCTCTGTTTACCGTGAAGTTGTCGTAATCAAGAGTGATGTCGCCGATGACTATCCTGCGCTCTGTGGCTATCTTGGCACGGCGCAAAAGCGCTTTTATGCGAAGGAGCAGCTCCACCTCGTCAATGGGCTTTGTCATATAATCGTCCGTTCCGACGAGGAAGCCTTTTCGCTTGTCCTCGGGCATCTGCTTTGCCGATACCATAAGGATGGGCAGGTCGTTTTCACAGTCTCTTAAGCTCTCGGTAAACTGATAGCCATCCATCTTCGGCATCATTACGTCAAGGACAGCAAGGTCGATATGCTCCTTATCCATAAGAGCCAGCGCCTCCTCGCCGTTGCAGGCGGTAAAGACGGTATACCCCTCTGCCTCAAGCACCGCGCGCATAAAAATGCGAGTATTCTTATCGTCGTCAACTACGAGAATATTAAACATCTTTTAAATCTCCTTATGAGTATTATATCATAACCCTTTGGCGAGTGCAAGAAGAAAGCCTCTGCTTCTGCAGAGGCTTTTAATTTTTATTCTTCGTTATAGCAGGCGAAGATCTCGTCTACTCTCTCGGGATCCTTGTTCTTTGTAAGCAGGCTTACAACAGGAACCACCACCATAGAGACCGCCATAGCGGAAACGCCCATCTCGGGAGATACCTTAGCGGCGGCAGCAAAGCTGTCGGTAAGGGTGATAACGAGGGTGGAGATGCCTACGGTGAGAAGACCGGAGAGGACACCTGCGTATGCACCGATCTTTGTGATCTTTTTGGAGAAAAGACCCCAGATGTAAGGACCGATGAAGCATCCGGAAACAACGCCCCAGGAGAAGGACATCAGGCTTACGATGATCGGAATATTCTGAGTAGCGAATACGAAGGAGCAGGCAACGAAAGCAAGGCAAAGCAGTCTCGTTAAGAGCATCTGTGTCTCGGGCTTTGTCTCCTTCTTCCTTACCGCGGGGATAAGGTCAACTGCCACTGCGGAAGCAGAGGTGAGCACTACCGCCTCAAGGGTAGACATGGAAGCGGAGAGGAGCAGGATCATAATAACGGCAAGAAGGATGATTCCTAAAGTGCCGTTACCGAGAACCTCCATAAGTACGGCGGGGATAACGGCGTCAACGCCGCCCTCGGGAAGCACGCCGCCAAGAACAAGGCGGGAGGCGCTGCCGATAAGGTAAGCGCCGCAGCCGATGATCAGGCAGAAGATAGTAGAGATGACAGTACCGCGCTTGATAGCGGCAGTATCCTTGATGGCGTAGAACTTACCGATCATCTGAGGCAGACCCCATGTACCGAAGCTGGTAAGCATAATATTAAAGCAAAGGAACTTGAAGGAAGAGCCGCCGAAGATATTGGTAAGCTGATCGCCCGTAATGGGATTAGGATCACCGGGAAGAGATTCAAATTTGCCAAGGTTCTCAATAAGTCCGCCGATACCGCCTACGTTCTCGTGACCCAGAACCGCGAAGACAAGGCAGATCACACCGACTATCATTACGATGCCCTGAATAAGGTCGGTATATGCTGTGGCAACGTAGCCGCCCGCTACCAGATAAACTGCGGTAAGGCAAGCGATGATAAGCATCCATACCCAGGTCTCAACACCGGGGAATACCGCACTGAACAGAGACCCAAGTCCCTTGTAAACTGCGGCAGTATAAGGAACGAGGAATATGAAGATAATAACTGCCGCAAATATCTTCAAACCCTTCGAGTCATACCTTTTCTCGAAGTACTCGGGCATGGTCTTCGCCTGAAGCTTCTTTGTCATCTTCCTCGTCTTATTTGCAAAGAGCAGCCAAGATAGGAGACATCCGAGGACTGCGTTGCCGATACCGATCCAAATAGCGCCGAGGCCGATATTCCAGCCGTGCTGACCGGCATAGCCGACGAAAACCACTGCGGAGAAGTATGTAGTACCGTAGGCGAAAGCTGTCATCCAGGCGCCGATGTTTCGCCCGCCGATAAGGAAGCCGTCAAGGGTCTTTGATCTGCCGTAGCTGATACACCCGATGAGCGCCATCGCTATAGCGTAAACACAAAGAGCGATAATGGTGTAAAGCTGTGCGTTTGTCATGTGTTTTTTCCTCCTTTTGTGTGATACGGAGGTAAAGCTAAAAGAAAAAACACGCCCTCCGTATTCATTTTTTGAATACAGAGGACGAGAAGACCCGTGGTACCACCTCAGTTTACCGCTATCTCACGGTAGCGGCCTTTATGAGTATCAAGCAATACTCACGTTCTGTAACGGGAACGCCCGTTGCAGCCTACTCGGTCGCCCTTTCGGTGCACTGCTGGCAGGATGTATTCGCTCTTCGCTTCCCTGCCGCCTCGCACCCTCCGACGGCTCTCTGAAAGTTTAGCTCAAGCTACTTTTTCCTGCTCATTAGCATTTGATGTGCATATTTTAACACTTTAAAGCGTTAAAGTCAAGGGCTTTTTTGAAAAAAGTGAAAAAATTTTAAAAGCTCTTTTGTTGATAATTCGGTTTTGGTGTGTTAAAATGACTGTATGAACAGAAGAGAATTTGAAAAGCTGGTATACGATACATACGGCGAGGCGGCAGACAGACCCTTTGCAAAGGATCAGGATACGCTGGTCTTTCGCCATTCCGGCAACAGAAAGTGGTTTGCCATAGTCATGACCGTGCCTAAGAGCAGGTTGGGTCTAAAAGATGACGGCGTGATAGACATAGTCAATTTGAAGTGCGACCCCGAGGTGCTTTTATCCGTGTTAGGCGAAGCGGGTATCTTCCCCGCCTATCACATGAATAAGACACACTGGCTATCCGTCGCCCTTGACGGAAGCTGTGAGCGTAGTACGGTAGAGTGGTTACTCTCCATCAGTCACAGCCTTACTGCTACCAAGATAATTAAAGCAAAACACCGCTGAGAGTTCTCAGCGGTGTTTTGTTATGCAATAATATGCCGCTACCAGCCCTGCGCTGATCAGGGCACCTCCTATGATGTCGCTTATCCAGTGTACTCCCGAAAAGATCCGCCCAATAACCATAAAAGCGGTAAAGGCGGCCATAAGCCACAGAACAAAAACCCTTACGGCTTTGTTTTTTATTCGGGCACGGAGCTCCATCATCGCCGTGGGCATCACGCACATTGTGAGCATAGTGGTAGAGGAGGGGTAGGATGCCTCGAGACAGCCTTCGATGAGCACGGGGCGATAATTGATAACTACCTTCTCAAAGAAGAAATACACCGCCATAACGGCAATATAAAAGCCTCCCATGGCAAGAATACTTCCGTCCACCTTAGTTATGCGCCTTCTTTTAATCCACTCGACAAGTCCAAGCACCCCAAATGACGCGGCACCCCCCACGGGCACCAGCCCAAGCCAATCGGTGATGACGTACAGGGACATATTCACACCTATGAGATCATGAAAATAGCCATTAAGAGTGGCAAAACCCACCGCCGAGCCCTCGGGGCCTATCCCCCGAACGTCAATAAGGCTCACCGCCACCGTCCACAGGATATATGCCAAGATAAACGAGGCGGCAAGAATATAGCTATTCTTTTTTTCTTTCATTTTCACACCTTCCTTTCGTGTTCTGCACATATACTAAACGAAAGGAAAGCTAAAAACAAGAAACGCGCCGTCACACAGACGACACGTTTGGTATCAATGTCCTTTTATAAGTAGCAGCGCCTTGACCGCAAGCAGTGCAAAGGCAAATACTGCGGCATAAGGCTGAGAGCTGACTATAAAAAGCAAAACGGCGATAACGCCAAGCGTTAAGGAGATGACAGTAGTCCATCTCAAAGCAAAACGCCGTAATATCACGGATAGTAAACCAAATAACACCGTGAGTGTTACTAAGGCAAGATAGGTTATCCAAAGATAACGACTGACGCCCTCAAGAGCTATAAGAGATACGCTCCGTGTCCCCTCTGCAAATAAGGGCAAAAACAGAAGCAGAAGGGCACTAACGTCAAGTAAAGAATATACGAGAGCGCGTCGGCGCTTTTCACGCTCTTTATTATCCTCCTCTGCTATGGTCAGTACCTCCTCTGAGGAAAGAAGCACATCCACCGTCACCGAAAAGAACCTTGCGATAGCCTTAATGGAGTCTATACTCGGATATCCCCTGTCCGACTCCCACTTGGAGATGGCGGTACGGGTAACGTACAGCTTCTCCGCAAGCTCCTCTTGGGTGAGCCCCATATCGCCTCTCAGCTTTTTCAGTTTTTCACCAAAGGTCATATTCCTTCCCCTCTCTTTCAAGGGTATATTATAACAGACAGTGCCCGCAAAGTCACGACACTATCCGTCACATGATGATTATTTCCTTATACACCACTATCAAGGGCGGCTTCTATCAGCGCAATCTTTTCTCCGTCTTTTTTCTTTCGGACGTTTATGCGGTAGCCGTCATTAAGAGAGCTTTTATAGACGGAGAGGTATTGTGTGAGGGATAAAAGCATAAAGGTCACTCCCCTCTCCTCACACACCTCTATATCAGGAAGGCAAATGTCTGCAAAGGGCTCTAAGTCCTCTATATCAGCGTAGGAATACTCCACTCCGTCAAGGGTGAATGTATGCTCGTGCTCATCGGTGAGGATATACCCCTCCCCCTCCAACGCCGCCTTCAGCTCTGACCATCTTTCCGTGATAAAAGCCTTGGGGATAAGGATATCTATATCGTCTGTGCCCACGTCCTCACCTATACGCACCTCAAGACCGAGAGAGCCGTATAAAAGCGGCACTATGCCAAGCCTCTCACGCAGGATGCGTGCATTTTCAAGAAAGAGGAAAAACTTTTCTTTGTTCATTTCTTGCATTTTTCCGAGTGCTCGCCATAGGCGTCGGTATCACATAAGCACTTGCGGGCTTCGGATAAGTATTGGTTATTCATTGAGTTCTCCCATACTTCCTTCGTCATCAGCATGGCGTGGCCTGTCCTGACCTCGCCTAAAAGGGAAACCTCGATGCCCTCTGTAGTATGATGGTAGACAAAGCCCAGCTTATCCTGCACACGGCGGCTCTTGGTGTTTCCTTCGTAATATCCGCACCAGATGCGGCTCATCTTAAGGTCCTCGAAGGCGTGACGAAGCATTTCCCGTGAAGCCTCGGGAATGAGTCCTTGCCCCCAAAAGGGCTTGCCTATCCAATAGCCGAGCTCGTATTCATCCTCCCTCTCGGCAAGGTCCTTACGGTGAAAGCCAACACTGCCGATGGGCTTGCCGTCTTCCTTAAGGCATACCGCATAGGTCTCGGGGGCTGACAGCACATCACGGATTATCTCGCGGCTGTTTTCCACTCCGGTGTGGGGCGGCCAGCCCGCCGCGGGGCCTACCTCGGGGTCGGCCGCATATTTATATAGCTCTTGCGCGTCATCCTCCCGCCAAGGACGGAGAATGAGCCGTTTTGTCTTTAGTATCATATATTTACCTCGCTTTACGTCATTATATCACATTTGAATATGCATTTCAACTCGCCTTGCGCTATCCCCGTATATATGATATAATGGCTACACAAACTACTTTTAAGATTTTTGCAAAAGGAGTATAAGATGAGCTATATTGCAAACGAAAAGAGATACGCCGGAGCCGAGTTCAGAAAATGCGGTGACAGCGGCTTAAAGCTGCCTGCGGTGTCCCTTGGCCTTTGGCATAATTTCGGTGACAACGCAGACTATGAGAATATGTGCAGGATGTGCTTTACCGCCTTTGATAACGGCATTACCCACTTTGATCTGGCGAATAATTACGGACCCGAGGCGGGCAGCGCAGAGCGCAACTTCGGGCGGATATTTAATGAACATCTGAAGGTCTACCGCGACGAGATGATCATAAGCACCAAGGCGGGCTACTATATGTGGCAGGGACCATACGGGGACAACGGCAGCAGGAAATACCTTATTTCCAGCCTTGACCAGAGCCTACGGCGTATGGGCCTTGATTACGTGGATATCTTCTACCATCACCGCCCCGACCCCGATACCCCCTTATATGAAACCATGTGGGCGCTCAACGACATCGTCAAGAGCGGTAAGGCGCTGTACGTGGGTCTCTCAAACTATGACGGTGAGCGGATGACGGAGGCGGCAAAGATACTCGATGAGCTTCACTGCCCATTCGTCATAAATCAGAATAGCTACTCCATACTGAACCGCCATATTGAGAATAATGGCATATTAGACGCCGCAAAAAAAGCTAAAAAGGGCATGATAATCTTCAGCCCTCTCTCCCAAGGGCTTCTCACCAACCGTTATCTGAACGGCATTCCCGCAGATAGCCGCGTGAAGACCGACGGCAGATTCCTAAAGGAGTCGTCCATAACCGCCGAGACCCTCCATAAGATCAGAGCCCTTGACGACATCGCACGCGAGCGCGGACAGAGTTTGGCGCAGATGGCTCTCGCCTGGGTATACAGCCGCGAAGGCGTCACCGGCGTCCTTATAGGCGCATCCAAACCCGAACAGATCCTCGAAAACCTGAAGATGACAGAAAATCTGACCTTCACAGAGGAAGAGCTGAAGGCCATCGATGAGATAGTACTGTAAAGATCAATGAATACAAAAAAACGTTGCTCCTGGTGTAATCTAAATAATCCTCTTTACGTCGAATATCACGATCATGAATGGTGCGTGCCGAACTGCGACGACAAGTACCTATACGAGATGCTTATCTTGGAATCGTTTCAAGCCGGGTTGTCCTGGGAATGCGTGCTAAATAAACGTGAGGCTTTTCGCGCTGCCTTTGACGGATTCGACATAGACCGTGTTTGTCTCTACGATGAAGAAAAGATTGCCGAACTGCTAAATAACAAGGATATCATCAGAAACCGACTGAAGATCAGGGCTGCCATCGACAACAGCAGGATATTTATGGATATTGTAAAAGAGTACGGCTCTTTTTACCACTATTTGCGATCATTTGCGGAGGACGAAGTCATCTATGAAACGGGCGTGACCACCAATCCCCTCTCGGATGCTATCTCAACTGACCTATACGGTCGCGGAATGCGCTTTGTGGGCTCTACCATCATCTACTCATACCTTCAGGCAGTGGGTATCATATACTCACATGAAGAAGAATGTTATATGCACAAAAACACCCTATGACTTTTGGTCATAGGGTGTTTTGTTTATTAGTCCAATGATTTCATTAATTCAATAATGCATTTTTTCTTTTTAATGGCATAGTCAAGAGCGATCTTTGTGCCGCTTTTGCGGATGGCAGGGGAGCACGATTCGTCGTAGTAGACAATGCAGTATTTGCTTTGGTTTATCATTTCATAGTTGCGCTCGACGTATGCCACGCTTCCCGAACCTATGATTTTTTCAGGAAAATAGGTATCATCGTAAGACTTAAGCAAATAATCTTTATATTCTTCATTAATGACGGGAAATTCCGCCCGCACGTAGATTCGTTTTACGTGTGGGTATTTTTCTTTTAATTCAGTTACCAGCTCCAGACACAGATCGTTAAAGCGGCTTTTACTGCCGAACAGAAACGTGTCTACCTTTTCTTCCGTAATCAGTCTTTCAACGGCTTCGGTTATTTTCGTCCTCAGCTCATCGGTTTCGTTTATGGTTCTGTGACCAAAAAAGCAGCAAGTATTAGTATGCATATATACTTCTCCAGAGTAAATGATTTTTTACTTATTATAAACTATCTTTCACTTAAAGTAAATATATCTGCAGTTGCGTCTTATAATAATTTACTCCTTTTTTCGGTAAAATATATGTATAAAGGAAAAGGGGCGACAAAATGAAGACAGAATTTCCGGATAAGTATATAACTCTTGGATTAAAGATTGCATATTACAGAAGAAAAGCAGGTTTTACGCAAGAATACTTTGCTGAGCTTATCGGCAAAAGCGTAAGCTTTGTTGGTCAGGTTGAGGGCACTGGCACAGTGCGCGGTGTTTCGCTTGAGACCTTATTCAAGATCGCACAAGTATTAAAAATATCCCCTTCTAAGTTGTTAGAAGAAGACTAATCGACATTATAACAAAAACTCTCTGCCGAATACTCGGCAGAGAGTTTTTTCATCATATATTCATTTTAGTCTATAGTAACAAGTGGCTTTGCCTTTGCCTTCCCGTTTCAGTTCACCTGCGGCGACCATTTTACGAAGTGCACCTTCAACCGAGCTGAGGCTTAGAGACGGACACAGCTCGCGGATGTCTTGCTTGGTGAAACGGCCTATCTTATTAAGCGTCGCCTTACGAACCATTTCCACGGCGGGAAGCTTTTCCTCCACAATGGCAAAGCGGTCGCCAAAGTCCTTATAAGCGGCAAGAATGGTTCCGAGCAGATATTTGATAAACGGTACTGCGTCCTCAGTTCCCTCATGCCAACCGTGCTGTGATCTGTTCAGCGCATCATAGTAAAGATCTTTATTCTTGGCTATCTTTGCTTCAAGGGAAATATATTTACCGATCGGGAAGCCGCTGCGATACAAAAGAAGAGTGGTAAGCAGTCGGCTCATTCTGCCGTTGCCGTCGTTAAAGGGATGGATGCACAAAAAGTCGTGAATGAAAATCGGGATGGCGATCAGCGGCTCAACCTCAAAATTGCCGATGACCTTATTATATTCCTCGCAGATGCGGTCAAGCGCCTCGGGCGTTTCAAAGGGCGAAAGGGGCGTAAACAGAATCTCGGTGCGGCCGTCGGGATAGGATGCACTGATATAGTTCTGTACGCTCTTTGTCGCACCCGCCATCGGATTGTTCATATGGCTGTACATGATCTTATGAAGCTGAAGAATATAGTTTTTAGAAATCGGAATGGCATCAAAACTATCGTGAATTATGGCAAGGGCATCGCGGTACCCCGCAATCTCCTGCTCGTCACGGTTACGTGGCGTGGTCTTATCCTCCACCAACTGCTTGATACGGGTGTTAGTGGTAACGATGCCCTCAATGGCATTGGATGCTTCGGTGCTCTGCACCTTTGCGATCTCAACCAGCTTTTCAAGCTCAGCGGGCTTCTGCTTCAGATACTGCTCCTGACGCCCTGCTTCTTTATAAATAGCGGCAACAAGGCCTAAGACCTCGCAGTCCCATTTCTGCTCCTTGATAGCCGAGTAATTGAACGTTCTCATTCCCTTTATAGCCTCTCTTTCCCTTAAATAATACCATAATATAAGGGAATTGTCAATAGTTTGTTCAGGTTTTCCATTATTTATTCGCACATTTTAAGGGAATTGAATTAATTCAAGTTACTTGTTTTAAAGTCACACGAACCCTTCGAAAAGCAAACAAGTTCTTATCACAGAAATGTGATAAGGACTTGCTAAATTTTGCTATATTAATCAAGCGGTTTCATTGTGGGGATTTATCTTATGAAATGCACTAAAACTTGACATAGACATTGCATTTTGCGTATACCCCAACAGGAAAACTTATGCTCACAATGATAGGAGCTATTAACGAATTTGAGCGTACCAACCTTTTGGAAAGACAAAGAGAGGGTATTGCAATCGCAAAGCGTGACGGCAAGTATAAAGGCGGTAAAGCAAAGACCGTTGCAGATTTTGCAGATCACCACAGCCGATATAAAACAAGGGAGATAACAAAATCTGCCCTTGCCCGGCAATTAGGCGTAAGTCGTCCAACATTGGATAGGCTCATAACCGAACACGAAAGCAAAGCGGGGACTATTCATAGCGGATAATCCCCCTTGCTTTAACCTGTTAGTTTGCAATTTGTTATATATTAGTTTGCGTTCTGTTGATTTCCCTATGATTCTATGGTAAAATAATTAAAAAGGTGGAAAGGGTATGTCTTGCATAGCAAGCAAGGTGATTGATACAATGTTTGAATTTTTTATCGCTTTGTTTGGCGGTTTGTTCTACGGCAACAAATACTCCAACGAAAAGGCAAAATTAAAGGCATTCGATGAGCGACAAAAAGCATATTCGTTGACGAGAGAAGATATAGAAGCAAGATATGTCGCAAATTACGAATTGGAAAAATGGGCAAAAGATTTTATATCAAGCGGTCAGCACTTCGAGGATATTTGTAACTGGTTTGCAGAAGACTTTAGATATGTGCTTGGTAGTGATTGGAAAAACAAGCTCCGTATCCCGCCTGTGTATCCCGCTCCCCGTACATATATGGAAGCGAACAGCCACAGCACTTGGGTCTATCACTTGCTGTTGGCAAGAAAAGGCAAAATCGACCACGGCGTTCTCGGCTTTGGATACCCGATTGGCGGCATTAACGAAAAAGATATGACAATTAAGTTTGCTGAATGTATCGAGGGTCAGTTGCTTAACGCCGGAGTGCGTGATATCCGCTTGGCTCTTGAATTGGACATGATATGTGGCACACGCAGACGAACAGCGAGCGACCTTTGCGGCGGCAATATCAAAATAGAGTCTTTGTGCCATTACCCGACACATCGGCTTTGGAATGACTATGTACAGAAATAAAGCGTGAGAAAAGTATATGCGAGTTTTATTTATTATTGCAGGCATTCTTTTCTACGGTGCGATTTTAACGGCTATCGGTATATTTGTATATCACAAAATCAAGCCGTTGCCGCCCGAAAAGAAAAAGAAAATATACATATGGAGCGGCGTTGCCCTTGCGGTTATTGTTATTACAGTAGCTGTTATCTTGATTGTATCATATTTCCAAAACAGAATATTTCCCACAGAAGAATACCTACTTGGAGAATGGACGGCAAGCAACGAGAACGGCGAAGCTACCATTATCTTTGAAAAGGATAATGGAGAATACACCGCAGAATGGTCTGTATACGATTATTCCAATAAGGAATGGAGCAAAAGCACCTTTACTATAAAAGAAATCGACAATTATGTAATGACAATTTTGATGGGTGACGGAACAATAGAGTTTGTTCCATTTGCCGTTAGCAAAGATACTTTGTTTTTTGCCGACACTGAGTATAAAAACGAAAGCAAAAATGTTCCCATTCCAAAAGAAAAATTTGCTTATATTGTTGATGATGTAATACACCCTGTCACAATGGGGTGTTATATGGGAATGTCAGTTGATGAAGTTCGTAAGGTTATACCATATAAACTTGAAGAATTTACAGAACACTCCTACAACTGCTATTTGCCCGATGATGAATATGGAGACACTTACCTCCGCTTTGATTTTGATGATGAATACGGTTTAACAACTATAGGATACTGTATTGACGAGGATTTATACAAGGACGAAGAAAGTATTTGCAATTATGTTTCAGAAAGATATGGTGAATGCGAAATTAAACATTGGGACACCAACGAAAATATTTATTCGCACTGTTGGCAAACCGGAAATTTGGATGTAAGCCTAACTCTATTTACTGATACGGAAAACCTATGGCTTGAATATGAAATAAATCGAGATTGGGAAATAGAATACCGAAAAAACAATAGAGATTAAGTTTAAGCCGCCGATTATGGCGGCTTTGCTTTTGCCTTTAGAAAGAAACGGCTACCCCGTACAACGCAGAGTAGCCGCAGGAAAGCACCGCAGAATAACCACAAACTGCAATGCAACCACTATAGAACTGTATTACTACAGCTCGGGAGCAGACCGAATAACCACAAACTGTCTGCTCTTGCTTGCTATTATACCATATGACATCATTCAAAGTCAACGAACTGCAAATAACATTATCGCATTCAGCAAACATTTATAGCGGGCAAAACACTTTCAGTTTTTCACTTTCAAAAACTGGACATAGAAAACGGACTATTCGTGGTGAATAGTCCGTATATCCATAGCTATATCGTGTCTTTTTGATTAGTAAAATTGGTAAACTTTTTGGTAAACTGTCCGTTTTCGGCTTTTGCACACCCGAAAAACCCTTGTGCACCAACGCTTTTCTCAGTCCAAAGGTTTCATTGTGGGGAATAAAAGTACGTCGCGGATTGAGGCGGAGTCGGTGAGGAGCATGACCAGACGATCGATGCCGAAGCCAAGGCCGCCGGTAGGTGCGAGGCCGTACTCAAGGGCTGTGACGTAGTCGTCGTCCACACGTGCGGTGGTATTAGGATCCTCTGCCTTCTTTGCCG
>JAZQCR010000136.1:0-4086 GCA_045546375.1 Eubacteriales bacterium
CCCCCTTGGTCCCTTTAAGCAGGAGGGAACAATGAAGGAGCATATCCTTCTTTCCCAAAACAGCCCTGCAGGCTCTTTCCTGTTCCGCGATCCCGTAAGCGGCAAGGATGTACTGTACTTCTACCGCACAGACCCGAATGAAGGCAACGTTGTGTACGGTACGAATATTAAAATAGAAAACGGCAAGATCACGGTTACCGACAGCGAACCCACAATGATAGCCACCCCCACCGAAAGCTGGGAGATGAAAAAGGAAAACGGCGTATCCCTTCCCGTGTGCGAGCGCCCCAACGTTATATACCATAACGGTTATTATTACGTATTCTATGCGGGCAGCCATTACAAGACCTCCTATTCCGAGGGGTACGTGGTGTCCGATCAGCTGCTTACAGGCTTTACAAAGCCAAAGGATAACAACCCCGTGCTGGATGCTACTGCATCCCTTACAGGCGTTGGCTGTACCTGGATAGTACCGTCACCTGACGGAAGCGAGCTGTTTGTGCTTTATCATTGCCACGACGAGGTGGATTCCTTCCGCAAGCGCAGGCTTTGTATGGATCGCCTTACCTTCCGCGCCGACCCCGAGGGCGGCCCGGATATTCCCGTAATTCACGGACCTACGGTAACCTATCAGCCGTTGCCGAAATAAGCGTAATAAAACAAGCCCCCCAAATGCTTTTTGCATTTGGGGGGCGTATTTAAGATAAAAGATAATAGATAAAAGATAAAAGAAGAAAGTTGTATAGTAAAAGTGGACACCTGAAAGAGTTAATAGTATAATAAAGAAAGAGAGGTGCTCACAATGAAAAGAACATTCAGCAAAGAATTCAAAATTAAAGCGTGTGAATTGGTAGTCAAGGATGGACTAAAGCACAGTGTGGTGGCGGAAAAACTGGGTATCCACCACGTAATGCTGTATCGATGGATCGATGAGTATGAAACCCACGGAGAAGAAGCGTTTGTGGGAAAGGGACATCAGCGAAGAGAAGATGCAGAGCTGAGGAGATTAAGAAAAGAAAACGAACGCTTAAAGATGGAGAACGAAATACTAAAAAAAGCAGCGGCATACTTTGCGAAACACCCTGCAGACGAGTAAGATTCGCAAAAGAAGAGTTGCGAGAATACAAAACGAGCGAGGTATGCCGATTGTTGGGTGTGTCAAAAAGCGAGTATTACCGAAAAGCAAAGAAACAGGAAGATGAAAAAGCAAGCGAAGAAAAAGCAGTCATTAACTGTTTCAAGAAGCATAAGGGGAATTATGGAAGAATACGCATTCGGAAAGAGCTTTTGGAAGAAAAAATAAGCGTGAGCGAGTATCGAATAGCGAGGATACTTAAGAAGCACGGACTTGTTGCAAAAAGCGGAAGAAGCGCAAAACCAAGACCCCCAAAACCAACAGAACAACAGTATGTTGAAGAAAACCTGATAAAAGACAAGTTTTCAATAATACAAGCAAACTATCTGTGGTGCTCGGATATAACGGAATTGAAATGCAAAAGGAGCAAGATCTATGTATGCGGGATAATAGACGTAGCAACAAGAAGGATAGTGGGATGGAGTATTGGAAAAAACCAAAGTCAAAAGTTGGTACAGGAAGCATTATTGATGGCTGTGGGAAGGAACCCGAAGAGACCTCAGGGGGCGGTATATCACAGCGACAGGGGATGTCAATATACCGCAAAGAGGACGAAGGAGCTTGTCGAAGTTAACGGTTTTCGAAAAAGCATGTCTCGACCCGGAACACCAAGCGACAATCAACCGATAGAAAGCTTTTGGAAGACGCTTGAGACAGAGATGGAGGATATAACTGAAAAGACGTTTGAGGAAGCGTCAAGAATGATAGTTGAGTATATTGAATTGTACTATAATTCAGACAGATTGCATTCCGGAATAGGATACCAAAAACCAAACGAATATTATAAGAAATTCTTTAAGAAAGCATATTCGAATGCGTATTGTCAACAGTAAATGCACGGCTTCGCCGCTGTTGACAATCGCATTCAGAATATGCTCAATGGCAAATAGGCAGTTAAGCATAACTGCAAAAACCAAGTTTTTAACTCTTTTATTTGTCCACTAATCTTGACAAGTTTCGAAGGTGGAAAATTGCCTGTGGCAATTTTCAATCATATTGGAAAGGTGAGGCGTTGCAGGGGAGAACGCATCCTGAGGCTCCCTCCGGGAGGGAGCTGGCGCCGTAGGCGACTGAGGGAGAGCGCGTTACAATGAAGCCAATCTAAACTAAAAGTCACGCAGGCTCCTTCCACCGCTATCGCGGTCCCCCTCCCTCCCGGAGGGGGCGTTTTCGTTAGCACCATTATAACACAAATCGGCAGAGAAAACAAGTTCTCTGCCGAAGTTTTGTGACTGCTAATCCTCCGCTAAGAATGCAGAGAGAATAAGAGCTGCCTGTTTTTTGTTCTGTACTTTTATTTTACTTTTTCTTGCGTGCGAGCATTGAACCTGCAAGCGATATAATAGCCGCGACGGCAAATCCTGTTCCCACAGAAGAACCGCAACCGCCTTGCTTGCTTCCGTCGGGTGTCTCGGTAGTAGTCTCACCCTCGGGAGCTGTAGTAACGTCGGGGACTGCCGTGGTCGTCTCCTCGGGAGTTGTGGTCTCCTCTGTCTTCATTTCCGCCTCAAGAGCACTGATGATATAAGGTGTAATTATACCGTATCCCTCTGCATTGAGATGAAGCGTATCGGGAAGATACTTTGTAGTCGTTGTCTGGAGCTGGTCGTTGAGCTCCTTATTGTTGTAGAGATCTATAAATACGACCTCGTACTTTTCGCACAGCTGCTTTGCCATATCAAAATACGGACCCATATTCTTTGCCTGACCGGTTGCGTGACCGTCAAGTCTGTGGTTTGCGATAAAGAAGAGCTTTGCTTCGGGGAAGGTCTCTTTTATATTGTGGAAGAACCACTGAAGACCTCCGACATAGGTTCCTATATTTTTAACAAGGTCGCCCTCACTGGTCGATTCGCTGATAGTTCCTATAGGTCTGTTGTGTCTTGCGTCGTTAACACCGCCGTGCATTACGATAAGGTCGAACTTTTCATCCGAATACTCCTTATACTGATTGAAGAGCCACTTTGCAGAATCGTCTCCCGCAAGGAAGCTTGCCTTAGCTCCGCTTACCGAGGCGTTTGTTGTTTTAAGTCCCGTAGCGTCCTCTATTCTTCCCGCCCATGCTCTTCCGGTATGGAGGTAGGAAAGTGTGTCACCCGCTCCGTAGCTTATAGAGTCGCCCATAAAGAGGCCCTTAAGACCGTTGAGAGGACTCTTGTTTGAGGAATTATCGGTGAGAGTGATATTGAACATCTTTCTGTAATCCTCACCGAGGAAGGGCTGATTGAGTGTAACGAGCTGTATACCGTCATCGTAAACGCCTGTAGCAGCAACAACACGCACGTATGCCGTGCCGGGGCGTATTCTGTACGAATATATAGCATATCCGCGTCCTATATCGTCGTACTCGACCATGTAAGTAGAGTTTATAGTAACCGTACCCTTCTTGTTCTCGTCCTGAAGTGCAAGATGATATCCCTGAGTGGAAACAGCCGCGCCGAAATAAAGAACGTCGCCCGGCTTTACAGCGATGTAGTCGGATGAGCGGTAATTTGCTGAAGCTACCTCCTTATTGGTAGCGTCTACTCTTCCCGCGTAAGTCTTATCAGACTTCGGGAAAAGGTTTACAAGTGTACCGGTAGCCTTTATCGGACGGAGAAAGTCGATATTTATCTTCTGCTTATCCATCTCGGCAAAGTAATCATCCTTCTTGAACTCCTGATTTACCGTAATTACCGTACAGTCGTAGTACATCTGAGCGGTTGCCATTCTTATGCTGGTAACGTTGCTCGGTACCGTCCATTTAACGATAACGGCATCACCCTGGATAACGTCTACCTGTGTACAGTTGGCATAGGATACCTTTGCAACGGCAGTTCCGGACGCATTATATGCGGAAAGGTAATGTCCCTGACCTACGTTACAGGGGCCCATTGTAATAACGTCGCCTGCCTTTACCTCAATAAGGTTTGAGGCAAAATAGTGTGGGTTATTCGAAAGAAGTCGGAGGC
>JAZQCR010000137.1:0-32719 GCA_045546375.1 Eubacteriales bacterium
GCTCAACGACGCTCTCAACGTAAGCGTGAGGATCGAGACAAACCCATCTGCCATCCTCTGCGGAATAGCCTATATTATGTATAACACCGGTGTCATCGGTACCGGTCTTATTACTGTCGATCATAGTACCGTCAGCGTTAGTGAACTTAACGGGATATACGGGAATAGCATCGTAGGTCGTAGCCATCTGACGGAGCTGATAGGTAACAGACTCCGAGGTGTTCTGAAGTTTTACTACACCCGTACCGGTGGAGTAAACATTAGCGCCGCCTGAGGTGGAGTAAACGTAGCCAAGGCTGGCGTCAATATAACCGTCGATCTTAACTGTAGCATCTACCAGGTCTGCCTCGGTTCGGGTATAAGTCTTACCGGGTGCATACTGGATGGGTATGACAGGAGTATCTATATTAGAAGTGAAACAGTAATCACCCCAATCATCTACGTCGTAGAGGTAAATATCACTACCGTTGGAAAGGGTACAGGTAGCCCCCTCCTCGATATTGATAACACCGCCGGGCAAGAGCGCAACGTCCTGCGTAATGGTGATAGAGCCCGACTTGATAGTGATGGTCATATTATTGGTAACGGGAAGGACGTAATCTTTAGAGTTAATAGAGGTTCCTCCTACGTCCATTTTGATAGGCGAGATAGCCATATCGCCCTCCGCCTCTACGATAAGACGGTCGGTGGAGCCGTCGTATCTCTTAACGACCTTGCCGGAGCTCAAGTTGAACATAGCTCCACTGGAAGCGATAAAGCATACAGGGGAGAAGAAATTAGAACCGGACATGGTAATGGTGGTAACGCTATACTCACATGCGCCATACTCAAGGGTCATGGGAACCTCAACGTTCTGCACGTAATACTGAGATATAGGGAACACACCGTTTTTCATATCAGTACTTTGAGTACCGCCACGGAAGTCCATAAACTGGAAATTCTCATAAACAGTAGCGCCGCTCTTAGCGGTTACGGCACCGTTACCGGTGATGTAACCGTAGACGTACAGGTAACCCCCGTTATTAACGGTGATATTGCTTCCCTCTGCCATATTGATAAAGCTTACGGGACCTGAGGGGGAACCGCCGTTCAGCTTTGAACCGTTAGCCGTACGGTGCTTAGCGGAAAGAGCCAGGGTGCCGTTAACGGTGAGGTTGGCCCCATCTGCCATTGTAAGTGTACGATATGCAGTAGGCGTAGAATAGTTTCCTTCTACATTCTGCGCAAAATCCGTATACAAGGTGCATGATGCATCAAAGGGCACCAGCAGAGTAACGCCTGCAGGAATGGTGTAGTCGCCTGCAGGGAGAGTAGCATTGTTCAAAAGAACGACGTTCTTCGCAGTGCCGCTTGCAGCGGCGGCAGCAGCGGCCTTGTTCAGATCGTCAAAGAGATAGTTGGTGCCGGAAACGACATAGTAGTTACTCTTTGACCAACCCAAAAATCCGTAAGACTGTTCCTTTGTTTCCGCGCCGCCTACCTTAAACCAGGGGGTAGTGGTGGTAGCACTTACGAATACGGGCTTAACGGTCACACTAGAGGCAGGCTTCAGAGTAAAGGAAGCCGCGGTGGAAAGGACGGCACCGGTGGATGCGTCTATCCAGCCGTAGAAGGTCACACCGCTGCCCGCGGTAGCCGCAAGGGCAACACCCGCGTCCATGGTGATCCCCTCAGCGATATAACCGGAGGAAACAGCGGTACCGTCAACGGTAACGCTACCTAAAGCTGAGTCAAACTCAACGGTAACGTCGGAGGAGGCAGATGCCTCGACCAGACTGAAATTACTTAGCGTAAGGGTAGCGGTATTACCGGAGAGCGCTCTCTTACCCTTGATGCTCATAGTAGTTGATTCACCCGCATTCAGCAGCACAGAAACAGTGCCGGAGGCAGCAGACTGGCTAAAACTGCTGTAATTGGATGCAACATACTCGAAAGAAAGGGTAGCGGTAATATCGCTATCATTATAAATAGTGATAGTATTCGTGGTCTGCGAGAGTATACCGCCCTTTGCGGTCACGGTCACAACACCGTCTGATACCTTTGCCGTGTTAGCTGAATCCGTAACGGAAACAGCGCCGTCAAGAACGGTAACGGTAGTAGCGAATACCTGGATACCCACAAGCGGTACTATCAGAAGTGCCACCAGCATGAGCGCAAGCATACGCCGTCCAAGATTTTTGAACATTTCTTGTTCCTCCTAAAAATAATAATATCTTGCCGGGGAATAATACGCCATTATATGTATAAAAATACATTATAATTATATCACCGAAACAAATAAATTACAAGAGGTTAATCATAAAAAATATCCGGAAAGCCAAAAACCTTCCGGATGTTTTTTATATCGTATATTTAAGCTACTCTTCCCTGCTGATATCTCATAAGTATGGTAGCTACCTGCGCTCTGGTGGCCTTACCTGCGGGGTCGAGGTGTGCCACACCGCCGATATTATTACCGCCGATAAGCCCCTCAGCATTTGCCCAAGAGTAAGCGTCAGCCGCCCAGGGGGAGACCTTCTTAATATCAGGGAATTTGGTGAGATCGCCTCTCGCTTCGGTGTCATACTTTCTCATAGACGAATATCTAAAGAGAATAGTGGCAAGCTGTTCACGGGTAAGGCTGTCGGCAGGAGCGTACTTACCGCTTCCAACACCGCCTACGATACCGTTCTCTGCCGCCCACAGCACGGGGGCGTAATACCAGTCCTTCTCCTTTACGTCCTTAAAGGGATTCGCAATACCGTCGATAGATGGACTTCCCTCCATTCTGTATAGGACGGTGACCAGCATACCTCGGTTCATAACGTCATTAGGTGCGAACCTGGTGGCGGATACGCCGTTAAAGAGCCCGTGTCCTACCGCAAAGTTTACAGCGCTCTCATACCACTGCCCTGCCTTAACGTCGGTGAAGGCCTCGACCGCATCGGGGGTAGGGGCCACCGTAATACCGTAAGTAACCGACTTGCCGTATGCGGTGAGAGTCACCGTGCACGTACCTACCTTGGAGGTATAGTAACCTTCTGCCATATCATCGGTAGTAGCCAAGTACTCTACTGCGCCGTCCACTCTCGTGATCTCAAGTAATCCACCATTCGCCGAGAAGGCTTCTCCTGCCACGAAATTTATCATAATAGGCAAGCTTACCAGCTTGATCTCGGAAACAGTGGCGTTCTCTGCCGCGACAAGGGCATTATACGCCTCCGCGATCTCCTCAGGGGTAGCAGCAACGGCAGCCAGCATTTGAGCCGTCTTTATGGCTTCCTTGACGTCAGCCGGATAGTCGGGTTTAAATAATGCAGAGACCGTTCTTTCTTTTTCATCCAAAGCCGCAGCATCCGGAGCGACGACTACCTTCGCGGTAGCGAAAAAATCTCCGCACTTGGCGGTGAGGGTGGTGGTACCTGCGCCTACTGCAGTTACCTTACCGTTTTCATCAACGGTGGCAACGCTCGCATTGCCCGTCTTATACTCAATAGGCTGATGGGTCTTTGCAATAGCGTAGTCTGCATGCAGTGCATATCCGCTGGCTGAAGGGTTCTTCTGACCCATTCCCTGCACCACTACGGTGTGCTTACCGTAGTCAAGGCCGTCGCACTCAAACTGCTTTGAATACTTAGCATCCTTAGGTGCGTAGCCGTCAAGGGTGCCTGCCTTCTCTCCGTCTATGAGGACATCTGCCTGACCGTAGCCCTGTCCCACGCTTCCGTATATCTCAAGAGCGTCTCCCTCAAACTCGAAGGAGTAGGACACCTTTTTCTGCGCCTCGGAGCCGCTTATAGTGGTATAGTGATTGGTGCTTAAGAAGAACAGCCAGAAATACTGTCCCTCAAAGACCCAACCCGTCTCGGAGAAGGTAAAGGCAGAATCGTCGATAAACTTATTCTTCGCCTGACTGCGATAAACGGTAACGCCCTCCTCGGACAGGGCTACCTCTGCGGTGTCGCCCACGCTTAGCTCGTAAGAATCCTTTTCAAAGCCTATGGTGGGGATGGCGCCCTCGCTTGTAAGCATAGCGGAGTAGACATCAATTGCCTCACGGAAATCATCAGCATACTGAGCCGCCATAAAGGCCTCCTCTACCAGGGAGGAAAGCTCTCCGATATTCTCGATAAGGTAGTCCGCCTTCTCTATATCGCGAAGGGCCTCGCACAGAGCCTCGTAACGGGGTGTGGAATAGCTCTTCATCTTACTGATGTCCTTCGAGGGATATATAAGATACATATCACCCGAGCAAAGGCTCTCAACGTAATTATAGCTGCTTAAGTACGGGTCGGCATTATACTTCTGTAGCGCCCAGCGTAAGAAGCCGGTAGCGCCCACCTTAAAGGTGTGGTGAATGCTCTCGGCACTCTGACCGGGATCGTTCATCATAGAGCTGCCCTGAGGGCCGCAGGTATACACTGTGGTGATATACCCCTTTGCCTTTCGCTCTTCCATAATGCGAGCCATCTTATCGCCCATCATACCGTATGCAACAGACAAGTCCTGTATATCGTCGAAGAGCTCTTCACAGTGCCAGGAGGCAACTGCGGTTGCCACCTTCAGGGTCTTGCCGTCCTTATTCTTATACTGCTTAACAAGGTCGATCACGTTCTTGGTGATATTATAGTCCTTCTCATCAAGAGCGATATAGGTGATGTCAAACCAGCCCTTCTCATCAAG
This sequence comes from Eubacteriales bacterium, assembly GCA_045546375.1. GTDB lineage: Bacteria > Bacillota > Clostridia > Oscillospirales > CAG-272 > CAKSEI01. The sequence goes on from JAZQCR010000137.1 coordinate 4,663, forward strand.
GTGCTTGATAAAGTCCTCAAGGAAAGCGCCGTTCTGTTCCCTCCAGAATTTATCACTGGTATAATACTCGCGTGCTTCAACCTTATTCTTTCCCTCATCGTAGTAAACGATATGGTATCTCCACTGACCTATATCATAGCACTTTATCTGCTTATCGATTCCGTGCTTGAAGTTCAGCTCTACCCACTTATCAAAGTCGGTATAGTCAAAGGTAAAGCTGCCGTCCTTTTTTCTGGTCCACTTAATGAGAGAAGGATAAGGGTCGCCGTTAGTACGGTTCTTCTCATTCACCTGAGCGAATACCGCGTCTCCGCCTGCCTTGGCATAAAGCTCAAGCTCGCTCTCAAGGGCGGGAAAATACTTCTCGTCGAGACGGGTATTCCATAATTTAGTCCAATCGATAGTATCATTGTAGCCCTCAGTCTCGTACAGCTCCTCGGTAGTGAGACCCGAGTAATAACGAATTGAGTTATAAGGCCACATCCACAGGTCAACGTCCGACTCAAGCTCAGGCTGAACCAGGTCGTATACGGTGAGGGTGTAGTCAAACTCGGCGAGAACTTCAACTCCGCTCTTAACCGAAAGGGTCGCGGTATATATACCGGGCTTGGCGTCCTCGGGGACCTTAATGGCTACCCAGGCGCAGTAGAGGCTCTTTGCCTTCATATCCCGTACAGTCTCGTCAGAGATAACGTCGTACATCTTATAGCCGTTTTTATTAGAGGAGATCATCGTCTCGTGAATGGTAACGGCATCAAGATAAGTAAAGGTGACGTTTTCGACGCCCAGCTTATCCCCCGCCTCACTTACAAAGTCACCCTTAACAAGGGTAACGTCATCATATGCCTTCGTACGGGTCATAAGGTCGATGCGGCTGAAGGTCTCGTCCCCTCTCCAGGCAAAACCCCTGAAGGAACGCATACCGGTGGTATCCGCCCCCAGCTTGCCTATGTATTCGCCGTAAGATTCTACGTACATATTCTCATATACGTCACCTACGCACGCGGAAAAGGTCTCTGCGGCAATGCTGCCCAAGGGGATCATCGCAAACAGAGTTAATACCGTCGCAAAAGTCAGAAGCAACGAAGTTATTCTTCTCATTACAAGCACCTCGCAATATTTTTTATTATTATATCAAAACATGCCATTTTTGACAAGATAAAAAACCGACAGAAAGACAAGTTTCCTTATCTCTGTCGGTATTCATTCATTAACGAGAGCACGCCCTCGGGCACAAGTTCACTTATATCCTCGCCCAAGGCAAAGCGTCTGCGCACCTCACTTGAGGATATATCTCCGTGTTCTTTGTCCGCAGGCAGGAAGAAGGTGCTGACCTCGGGGGCATAAGTACTATTGTTTTTTGCCATCTCCATTTCGTACTCTAGGTCTTCCCTGCCGCGAAGCCCGCGAACGATGATGTTGATACCGTTACGGCGGCAATAATCCACCACCATACCGTCATCCGAAGCGGTGACTACATTATCTATGCCCTCACACGCCGCCTTAAGCATTTCCTCACGCTGTACCGAGGTATATGTATTTACCTTATCTGCATTCAAAAACGCCACTACATGTACTTCTGTGAAAAGGCGCGCGCAGGTCTTCACCAAGGCCAAGTGACCGTTGGTAATAGGGTCAAAACTGCCTGTTAAAATAACTTTACTCATCTGTTTTCTCCAATACGGTTAAATATGCCCTGCCGTACTTGGCGTGACGGCGAAGGGTAAACCCCTCAAACTCATAGGGCGCTTCCCTCTCGTCCTCACAGACCACGATACCGCCCGCCTTAATCATATCCGCGTTAGCCAGGCGGGATACAGCATCGGGGATCAGCCCTAATTTATACGGCGGATCAAGGATAATGAGGTCAAAGCTCTCGTTTGAGAGCTGTTTTATAGCCTGCTTATAGTCGGCGCAAAGCACGGAGCAGTCGGTAAGGCGGGTCTTCTGTACATTTTTCTTTATGATATCCACCGCATCCTTCGCGCTGTCGCATATATATGCGTATTCCGCCCCTCGGCTCAGCGCCTCCAGCGCCATCTGTCCGCTTCCGCCGAAAAGGTCGAGGACCCGCATCCCCTGTATCTCGTACTGAAGCATACTGAAAAGGGCTTCCTTTACTCTCTCGGCAGTCGGCCTTGTATTTTCTCCTTCAAGGGTATCGAGGCGAACGCCTCTCGCCTTGCCCGTGATAATTCTCATCATTTACTGAAATAATCCTTTATTCTCTGCGCATCAGCCATAGATATCCCCTTCACCGCCGCCAACTCGTCGAGGGAAGAGTTCTTGACCCCCGCAAGTCCGCCGAAGGTCTTTAAAAGGGTCTTTGCCTTTGCGGGGCCTATGCCCTCTATCTTCTCAAGGGTAGAGTGCTTTACGGTGGCGCTCTTTCGTGAGCGCATCTTATTTATTGTGAAATTGTGCACTTCTTCTTGTAATTTATATACAAATTGGAACACCGCCTGCTCACCTGCTATGCTGATAAGATTCTCCTCATCGCAAAGGGCTCTGGTCTTATGAAAATCGTCCTTGACCATACCGAAAACAGGTATATCCACGTTCATCTCACGAAGAAGCTCCCTTATCACCCCTACGTGGCCTTTACCGCCGTCAAGGAGTATCAGGTCGGGGTGGTCCCCGTGAGTGAGCCTGCGTGAAATGGTCTCACGCATAGCGGCGTAGTCGTCCTGACCTGCGGTGCTTTTAATATTATACATACGGTATTCGCTCTTTTTAAAAACGCCGTTTATAGCACATACCATTCCTCCGGTAATGAATTCATCACCGTAGTTTGATATATCGTAAGCCTCTATACGCTCGGGCACTACCTCCAAATCGAGAAGCTGTGCCAGACGCAGCAACATCCTCGAGTCACGCTCGTTCTTATGCTTATACTCCGCCGCCTGCTGAGCCGCAAAATCACCTACCATAGCCGCATACTCACGGAAGGTGCCTCGCTCGGGAATATGGAACTCTACCTTTTTCTCGGCAAAGCCCGAGAGGAAGGCGGATATATCCGCCTCTATATCCGCATCTACCTCCTGCCCGAATATGACTCTGCCGGGGATATCGGTGCGGTTACGGTAAAACTCATAAAAGAAAGCAGAAAGTGCTTCCCCGTCCATAATAACGTGTGCGGGGAAAATAAAGCTGTCGCTGTCGGTAAGCGCCCCTTCCCTTACCATATACATACCGATAGCGGTGCATACCTCGTCCGAATACATGGCAAAGATATCACAGTTAAGGTCGGGTGCGCCGATGACCTTCTGTTTTGAATGTAGATTTTCAAGAGTGCGGATACGGTCACGGTATATGGCAGCCGCCTCGTAACGCATATCCTCTGCCGCCTCGTTCATTTTGTCGGTAAGATCCGCCTTGACCGAGGCGAAATTGCCCCGCAAAACAGGCATAAGCTCGTCAAAAATGGCGTGGTACTCCTCCCTTGTGACATTGCCTGTACAAGGGGCAACGCACTGCCCTATCTGATGATAGATGCAGGGACGCACCTTTCCGATATCCTTTGGAAAGGTATGCTTACACCCTGCAATGCCGAAGCTTTTACGCAGGGTATCTATAATACCGTACACTGCAGAACCGCCCGAATAGGGACCGAAATACCTGGCACCGTCGTCCACCCTTTTGCGGGTAAACTCTATCTTCGGGTAGTCCTCCTTCATATTGACCTTAATGAAGGGATAGCTCTTACCGTCCTTTAAGAGGATATTATATTTCGGCTGATAAAGCTTTATTAAGCGGTTCTCAAGAGCCAGCGCCTCCATCTCGGTATCCGTTAAGATATAATCGAAGTCGGCTACCTGCTCTACCATCCGAGCGGTCTTGAGATTATGAGTGCCGCCCCCGCCGAAGTACTGTGTTACTCTGTTTTTGAGCGCGCGGCTCTTACCCACGTATATCACCGTGCCGTTTTTACGGCGCATGATGTATACACCCGGGCGCAGTGGCAGGCGGTTAGCCTTTTCCTTTAGTTCTTCACGTGACAGCGGTACCTTTATCTCTTCCATCATAACGACAAATGCGGACAACCGTCAGCCGATTGCCCGCATCCTTTTTAGTTTGTTTTATTCAGCAAATCCCTTTTCAACGAGTGCCGCAAGGCCCTCAATAGCCTCGTTCTCGTCAACGCCCTCGGCCTCGATCTCGATGGTCATACCCTGAACTACTCCAAGGGAAAGAACACCCAGAAGGCTCTTGGCGTTTACCTTGCGCTGATCCTTCTTAACCGAAATAGAGCTCTTGTACTTATTTGCTTCCTGAATAAAGTATGTTGCGGGTCTTGCGTGCAGACCTACACTGTTAGTAACTGTTATAGAACGTACAACCATTTTCGCTCTCCTGTTTATTAATACACTACATTATAACAAAAAGATCTTATAAAATCAAGTATTTTGTAAAATATTATTTAACAGGCTCTACAGAAACGATCTGAACGGTCATTCTTCTGTTAAGAGAATACACCTCATAGGACTGACCGGGGATGACCCTGTTGGTTCCCTCGATGAAGAATTCCTCGCCGTTGAAAGAGCCGATGCATTTCATCGTGCCGATAATATCCTGACGGTACGGGATGGTGCTCTCGCGGGCTATTCCGTCCTCATCGTGAGAAACCTGTACCGCAGGTCTCTGCTCTACGATCTCTCCCATCGTTCCGAAAACGCCCTTGTAATCCTCGCAATAGTATTCATCCCCTTCAACGAAGGTCTTTTCAACGCTGTTCTTTAGTATACCGGCAACGCGGAAGGTTACCAATGCGGTCTGCTCCTTATCGTCAAACTGATCTGCCAGCTGCGCACGGAGCACAAGGCCCACAACGCAAGCAAGAGCAACGATGATTATGATAAGGTCAATGATATTGAATTTGAATTTCTTGGTACGTGTATTCATTGATTGCCTCCCTCTGCACTGTCGGTGGACTCTTCGGTCGGTTCATTCTCAGTCTTGCCGTTATCGGGCTCGGTAGGCTTGGGCGCGATCCCCTCTACCTGATGCTTATTCTCGTCGTTTACGAACACTCTCTCGGAATAGAGGTCATCTACGTATTCAAAGAATTCGCTCTGATCCTCATCGCTCTCTATCTCGGAAAGAGCAACGCAGAAGCCGCTTCCCGCAAAGTTAGATATCGAAAGATCTATCCTGCGGCCTACCTGAAGCTCGTAGCCGTCTATGATATACTCGTATTCGTCCCTTTTCGCCTCGGCCCTCACCACTACGATGACCGAGCTATAGCCGGGGTACGCACTGACTATTGTGTGGCCGTTCTTCATGGTGCCTATAACCTCACTGCCATCGCGCAGATAGCTTACGTAATTACCGATGTTATAGTTCTTCACCTCGTCGATAACCTCAGAGTTTGCAGGGATGGACGCTATATTACCGTCAACGAGGTCATCCTTTACACGTGTGAACTCCACTGCGTAGAATATGGTGACGTCCTCACCCTTATCAAAGATCTTGGACAGCAGTGCGGCTCCGTCAAAAACGAAAATAAACGCGATAGCCGCAACGAGCAGCAGCGCCACAACTATTATTATGGCATCCACAAAGTTAAATCTGTGTTTTCTTTTCTCTTTCATTTCCATACTTATTCACCTCTATTAGTTATATCCTGCACGGAGGTCGGGGCCCTCCGATTCCACGCTGACACGTCTGACCGCCTCTGCAAGCCCGATGACTATCCAAAACATCAGATACAATCTGTAGTTATACCATATATAGTCCGTTAAGCCCTGCAGGAGCACTCCCATGATCCCTGCGAAAAGCGCCAGAGAAATGATCTTTCCTTCCTTCATCACTCCGTTTTTACACTTTTTAAAGAAACTGAAGGAGTTCTGCGCAAAGATAAATATCACCCCAAGCAGTACAAGGAGTCCGGGGATACCGATCTCTATGGCTGTCTGCAAAAATAGATTATGGGAATGAGGCGCCTTCTCTATACCCGAAAGTGAGTACAACGGATAGACCTTGGAGAACGCGCCTGTTCCTATGCCGATGCCTGCAAAGGGATGATTCTCTATCACCTTCATTGACGCCACCCATATAGACACTCTGTACGAGGTGGACGAATCTCCCAGGTCTCCTATACTGGTAAAGCGGGTGAGTATGGTCTCCGGTAATACCAGGGGTAAAAACGGGATCAAAAACAGAGCCGCAAGGCATACTGCCATAGTTTTTCTTGTATAGACTAAGAAGAAGACGAGCATGGCAAGTATCATACCAAGCCACGCGCCGCGGCTCCAGGTGTAGATAAGACACGCACAGCCAAGAGCAAACATCAAAAGTGATGCAAAGCCGGTCGAGGGCTTCTTCGATACAACCGCGAAGGCAAGCAGTAACGGTATCACCATTATAAGGTACTCGCCCAGCACGTTGGGATTCTCAAAGGTGGATACTACCCGTCCGCTGATCTCTTCAAACATCTCGGTATCCTGCCAGGTGGTGTCCTGCTCACCGAAGAAGTTCTGATAAACTCCGTAGCCCGAAACGAGCACCGCTCCGATAACTACCGCACCGAGGCAACGCTTAAGCCAAAACTCGCCTCTCACAAGATTGACCACAAGGAAATAACCGAGCATAAAGCAAAGGTACACGAGAGCAGGCTGCAGGCTCGCTCCCCTTCCGACGCTGGATACTCCGCCTCCCATCATAAAGATGAAGAATACAAGCACCGCGCAGTCCATCGCGTTAAAGCGGAAGGTACGTTTACCCCGTAAAAGCTTTAGCAAATAGCATACGAAGGTGTAAGCCACCATGGCGACCAGCACCATAGTAGGCAGGAAGCATACTCCGATAACCGTCAGCAGCACTCCGCTCTCGGGAACCAACAGGATCACATACAGAGCCACCAGCAATAAAAACCCGAGTATCAGGAACAACGGCTCAAGCACGAAGGCAGAAAGCCCGGACAGAGCACCGAGGAAGATCGCCGCAAGAGCCCTTCCACTGCCCGCAACGGGGAAATCAAGGGAAGCGGGACGTATGCCCAGCACGTTAACTATAAGCGTGGACAAAAGACCGTTCTGCATAGCCTTATGCATAAAGCTCTTTCCGGAGAAGAGCATCGTAAGTCCGCTGAGCAGCATAGCGCCGCACACGATGAACGAGAGATAGCTACGCTCGTCCTCGCTGACGCCCATTATTCTGAAATATGAGCCTAAGGCGCCAACCAGACTGAAAAAGATGAAATATACGCCGTATACTCGCAAGGATATACAGCCGAAGCCGTGCATCACTCTGCCGAAAAAGCCGAGGATACGGCTTTCCTCGCATCCTCGTGCGACCACGCCCTTCACCTTTTTAGACTTATTGAATCTTTGCGCCAATGAGGCAAGGATACCGCTGTGAAGCCCTTCGTTCACTTTTTCCTCTGCGGTCATAACTCCGCCGACCACACCGTCCTCCGCCTTTTTGTAGAAGATCGACGCCAGGCGGTCAAGGGCTCTGCAGATAAAGCTGCCCTCTGCCATAGACTTAAGCTTGACTTTTCTCTCAGTCCTTTGCCCCTTCACTTTTACTTTCTTTTCTTTTTTCAAGATCTGTTCTTCCCTCCTTTTATTTCTTCGGGAATGCTCGAAGTATGACCGCCGATACAAGGTAGCATACGGCTCCCGCCCCAAAGACGATCACACAGTTAATGATGTTTTTAATAAGTCCCGCGCCGTAGGGCTCACCGCCTATAAGGGTACTGATACCCCACATAGCGGCAAAAGCCACTACTCCGCAAATGACGTTTTTCAAAAGAGCACCGACAAAGGAGATATCTATAAGCCCCTTCACCTTGATACCAGCAGATATCATAAGGGTAAGCGCGGCTATCCACTGTCCTGCGCATACGCCTATGGCAACGCTGATAAGCCCCATACCGAAGACCTCGGTCAGAATAAAGCATACGCCGAAGATGGCGCCGACCCCGCAAAGGGAGGCGATAACGGGATAAAGGGTCATTTTACGTGCGTAGAAAACACGGCTGAATATCTCGATAAGTCCGTAGGCAGGCATAGCGCAGGCGATGATGCGAAGGAGCTCTGCCGTTGCCGCCGCGTTTTCTGCCGTAAACTCACCTCTGCGATAGAGGATGGTAACGCCCTCGCCACTTAAGACAAATACCGCCGCCATAATGGGCAGGATGATAAACATAGCCGTTCTCGTTCCCGTTTTTACGGTATTACGGAAACCCTCCTCGTCGCCGTCGCCGGCAAGACGTGAAAGGGTCGGAAAAACGTAGTTACATATGCTGTAAACGAGAATACCCGCGATCATGATATAGGTCTGATTTGCCTTATCAAAGATGACCGCACCGTTAAAGGGAGTGGCAAAACGCTTACCGATAAGCAGAGTCATGGGCGAAAGCCATGAGCCTATCATAATGGGGGGGACCATCTTAAGGGCGGTGATAAAATGCGGCTCCTTAAAATCAAAGACCGCGCGGAAGCGGAAGCCGTCCCGCCAAAGAGGTATAGCCAGAGTGGCAAACTGTATCACCCAGGAAAGCCCGTAAGCACAGGCAAGGCCAAAAACGCCGAAAAAGCGGTCAAAGAATATAAAATAAACTATAACGCCTGCGTTGGATATTGAAGAGATAAGGGCAGGCAGGAAGAAGCGTCCCTTGCTCTGCATAAGTCCCACAAGGGTATACGCCATACCCGTGAAGATTATCATAGGGAACAGGATACGGAGTATCACACCTGCAAGGGCGGGATCCTCAAGGCCGGGTGCCTGTATCTTAATGATAATATCGGCAAAGATGATGCCGATAAGGGCGAGAAGCCCCGTTAAAAGTGCGATAGCGTTAAGGAAGGTGCAGGCGAAGCGCTCCGCCTCGTCGTTCTGCTCCTTAAAAGAATTATAGACAGGAATAAAGCATCCTAATATAGCCGCGGAAAAAAGAATGTCGAAAAATGCAGAGGGAACGGTCAGCGCCGCGGAAAACGCCTCGGCCACTGAGTTCTCCGCGCCGTAGGCGGAAGCCAGCAGCATCTCTCTGAGCAGCCCAAGCACCTTGGAAAGCACGGTGGCACCCATCATAAAGGCAACTGTTTTTATGGGTTTGGATGATTTGGTCATTTTAACAGGTCGGGACGGTTTTTGCGTGTCAGTTCTAAGGCCGCCTCGTATCTCCATTTTTCTATTTGTTTATGATCGCCGCAAAGAAGCACCTCGGGCACCTCTCGTCCGTGGAAAACCGGCGGGCGAGTGTACTGCGGCTCCTCTAAAATACCGTTATAAAAACTCTCGTGCTCAAAGCACGCGTCCTCCGAGAGGACACCGGGGAGCATACGGGATACCGCATCGATAACGATGCAGGCGGGAAGCTCACCACCCGTGAGCACGTAGTCACCGATAGAGATCTCCTCATCCACTATCTCCTCGATAATGCGGCGGTCGATACCCTCGTAGTGACCGCAGAGGAAAGTGATATTCTTCTTTTCCGAAAGGCGCTTTGCCGTGCTCTGGTCAAAGACCTTGCCCTGAGGGCTCATATAGACTACGTAGGGCTTTTCGCCCAGTTCCTCCTCTATATGCTTATAGCAATCATAGATAGGCTGGGGCGCCATAAGCATACCCTTACCTCCGCCGTAGAGAATATCGTCCACGCGGCGGTGCTTATCAAGAGAATGATCACGTATATTATGTGCGTGCACCTCTATTATCCCCGCTTCCTGCGCCCTACCGATGATACTCTCGGAAAGGCAACCCTCGATAAGTGCGGGGAAAAGGGTCATTACGTCGTAGCGCATCAGAAAAGCCCCTCGGGAGGTGTGACAAAGACCGCCAACTCGTCCTCAATACGGTCGATAAACTGACTGATAGCGGGCATATAGGAAATAGAGCCGTCGGGACGCTTTATCTCGTAGAGCTGACCTGCGCCACCGTCTATAACGTCACGAAGAATACCGTAGGTTTCCTCGGTATTTGCGTCTATGACAGGCAGACCCAGAATGTCTGCAATAAATACTCTGTCCTCGGGGATGTCAAGGTCGGCACGTGCGGCATAGACAGTACGTCCCTTCAGTTTTTCCGCATCCTCGATGATGTCAATACCCATAAGATGTACGAGAGCCTGTCCCTTATAGGGGCTGTTCTTCACTATCTTATAGGGGGTATATTCGCCTTTATTCTCTACATAAAGGGCAGGCAGAGCCTCAAAGGTGTCATAGTCATCGCACCACACCTCTACCTTTATATCCCCGCGTATTCCGTGGGTACTCGTTATCTTACCTGCCTCTAAATATGCTTTCATATGCATTTCCTCACAATTATTCACAGTATTATACCATAAAAAGCAAATGTTTGCAATACTTGCCAAAAAAGGATAAATATTATATAATCTATCTATGATAGTTTTATGTGTTATACAGCTAATAATCGGACTCGGCTATCTCTCCTTCGGCTATCAGATAGTATTTAGAGGTGAATACGGCTTAGTCAGAGGCTATAAAGAAAAGAGGGGCTACGCCCTGCGGGAGGGCATTATCGACCTCCTCGGAGGTGTAGCTACCCTACTGCTTATTCCCTGCTCCTACCTATGGGGTGATGTGTATTTCTTCTTGCCCATAGGTATAACATCGGTACTGTTTTTTATAAATAAGCTCACTAAAAAGTAAAAGCATCAAGGTGCCTTGATGCTTTTACTTTTTAGAATAATTTAACAAGATAAGAAATCTGTTATTTAACGTCAACCGTATGTAAAGAATTAAAAATCTGTCGGATATTTAACGTAACGATAGTTAGCAATCTCAGCAACCTGCTCAGCGGTAAGGATCCCTTGATCATACGCCTCCTGCATGGTGTAAAAACTGCCTTCCTTCCACACCCGGACCGAATTACCGTAATTGCAGCGTATTATACTGCCGGCAACTGTCTCTGTATAATCCGAAGAAGTATACTCCATTTTACTGCCACGAAGCATAACCGCTACGGCACCGTCATAAGAACCGTAATACCGTTCTATTCGAAAGATTCCATGTTCCATCGGAACATAATTATCGCCATACCAATAAGTAGCAAAATCCTCAACTATCTGCTTTTTTAGTTTTTCCGATAACGGATCTGATTCGCCATTTTCGTTCGTTGACTGAGAACCTTCCGTAGCTTTATTCATGCAAGCGGTCATGATCAACGACACAGTCAAAAGCAGCAGCAAGACCGATAATACACTTATTTTCTTCATAGCAAACTCCTTTATATATAAGTTATAAATAATCAAAAAACGCACCTCGCCTATCAAATGACGGCAAGCGCGCGTTTACAAAATGAATTTCGGATAAAACTCATTATACGGTAGATGTATATTTTTCTGCGTTAACGGTTGTCTATGCATAATAGCCCCTCTATATACATATCCTTACTCTACGTTTACAGTATACCACACTATATAAACCCGGTCAATACCTATATTATGAGTTCACGTTTTATTGAAAAACGACCGACTGTCAAAGTCGGTCATTTTTCTATTATCTCAAGATTTCGCAAAATACACTTTTTTCCCTTCCATGCGTAGGCGCGTCCCATAAATGACACATCTGATATGTTATAAATATATTCGGAGGTGAGATACGGCACCCTTTCCTCCCTAAAAAAGTCTATGGGAGTAGGCACGGGGTCGCGGTTGGCAGGACATACACTCTGGCACACGTCGCATCCCCAAGCGCTTCCCTGCTCTCTTATAAGAGCGATGTGCTCGGGGGGTAGCTCCCCTTTTGTTTGAGTGATGCGAGATAGGCACATCTCGGGAGACGGGCAGGCGCGACGGCAGGCGCCGCAGTGGGTACAACCCCTGCCCGTGGAGTTGTTAATTATGCATACAGGCTCTGCCTCGCTTATAATACAGCCGATAAAGACGTAGCTTCCGTACTTGGGATTAATGATAAGGCCGTTATCCCCACGCGTACCTATACCACAAGCCTCGGCAAGCGCTCTTTCGTCAAAAGGCGAGGTGTCCGCAAAACCGTGCATCTTCACCTCGGGATACTCTGCATACAGACGGTCAAATAATCCCTCAAAATACAGGTGATAGTCACGGGGGACGGCATAGACGGATATATTTCTCTTTTCGTCGGGATAATAATAGGGCACGGCAAAGGCCCACAGACTGCGGCGCCGTCCGTCATATCTGTCGGCTAAATATTTCTCACGCAAGAGGAAGGACTCATAGTACGGCACGCAGCCGAAAAACTCGATGCCTTCCCTCTCAAAAAATACATTTAGGTCTTTCATCGCCTATATAATACCACATCTTGTGGTTTTTTACAATGAAACCTTGACAAAAAGGTCAAAAAAAGGTATCCTATATAATGTTATATTATATTAAATTATTATATTTTATTTAAGGTGTAAAGAATGGCTAAAAGCAAAGTAAAAGACTACGGTAATAACAGTATCACTTCCCTTAAGGGTGCAGACAGAGTAAGAAAACGTCCTGCAGTCATCTTCGGCTCGGACGGACTTGAGGGATGTGAGCACTCTGCCTTCGAGATATTATCAAACTCGGTGGACGAGGCACGTGAGGGATACGGCGACGAGATAATCCTCACGGTCTTTGCCGACCACTCCATGCAGGTGGAGGACCACGGACGCGGCGTGCCCCTTGGATGGAACGAAAAAGAGGGCAGATACAACTGGGAGTTAGTCTTCTGCGAGCTTTATGCGGGAGGCAAGTACGATAACGACGCAGACGACAGCTCATACGAGTATTCTCTCGGATTAAACGGTCTTGGTGCCTGCGCTACCCAGTATTCCTCCGAGTATATGAACGTCATCTCCCGCGACGGTGAGATGGTACACGAGATAAACTTCAAGAAGGGCGAGGCCGTGGGCAAGCTCACCGACCGCGAGGCGGTAGGCAAGGAGAAAAAGAGCGGTACGGTCATCCGTTGGCGTCCCGACCTTGAGGTATTTACGGATATTGCCATCCCCCGAGAATATTTCGAGGATATGATGCGCCGTCAGTCGGTGGTAAACGCGGGCATCAAGTTCACTCTTAAATACGAGATCGCAGGGGGCTTTGACACCAAGACCTTCTTATACGAAAACGGCATTGCAGATTATGTGACAGAGTTTGCGGGAGAAAGCGCGCTTACCGCACCCGTAAAATGGAGCTTCGAGACCTCGGGGCGTGACCGCGACGATAAGAAGGACTATAAATTAAAGTGCGAGGTAGCATTCTGCTCCTCAAACACCGCAAAGATGCTGGAGTACTACCACAACTCAAGCTACCTTGAGCACGGCGGCTCTCCCGAAAAGGCCGTAAAGAACGCTTTCGTCTTTGCCCTTGACAAATATCTCAAAAATCAGGGCAAGTACAATAAGACAGAGAGCAAGATAACCTTCGTGGACGTAGAGGACTGCCTTATCCTTGTGACAAACAGCTTCTCTACCCAGACCTCATACGAAAACCAGACAAAGAAGGCCATCACCAACACCTTTATCGCAGAGGCGATGACCTCCTTCTTAAAAGAAAAGTTAGAGATATACTTTATCGAAAACCCCTTGGAGGCGGAGAAATTCGCAAATCAGGTGCTTATCAATAAGCGCTCGAGAGAAAGCGCGGAGAGCGCACGCATCAAGGTAAAGGTCAATCTCACCGGCAAGATGGACATCACCAACAAGGTGGAAAAGTTCGTTAACTGCCGTTCCAAAGACCCCGAGAAGCGTGAGCTGTACATCGTGGAGGGTGACTCCGCACTTACCTCCTGTAAGTTAGGCCGCGCCGCAGAATTTCAGGCTATAATCCCCGTGCGCGGTAAGACCCTGAACTGCTTAAAGAGCAGCTACGAGCGTATCTTCAAGAGCGACATCATCGTTGACCTGCTCCGTGTCATCGGTTGCGGCGTGGAGCTTGATAAAAAGATCAAGACGGACATCGCCCGCTTTGACTACGATATGCTGCGTTGGAGCAAGATCATCATCTGTACCGATGCTGACGAGGACGGATTCCAGATACGCACCCTGCTCCTTACCCTTTTCTACCGCTTACTGCCCACTCTCATCCGCCGCGGCAGGGTCTACATCGCAGAGTCACCTCTTTACGAGATAACCTGCAAGGATGATATCTATTTCGCATACAACGAAAACGAGAAGGCGGAGATAAGCGCAAAGTTAGAGGGCAAGAAGTACACTCTTCAGCGCTCCAAGGGACTTGGTGAGAACGAGCCCGATATGATGTGGCAGACCACTATGAACCCCGCCACAAGACGCCTGATACAGGTCACCGAGGCAGAGGCGGCGGCTACCGCACGTATCTTTGATACTCTTCTCGGTGACGACCTGCCTGCAAGAAAGCAGTTTATCGCCGACCACGGACACGAATATCTGGCTGAGGCTGACATATAAAATATGATCGACTTTATTTACGGTACCGCCGGAAGCGGTAAAACTACTCTTATCTATGAGAGAATACTGAAGGACGCGGAGGATGACGAAAAGGTCATCCTCCTTGTCCCTGAACAGCAGGTGCTCTCCTGCGAGAGAGACCTGGCTCGCCTTGGCGGTGTGGGAGTGCCTATGAACGTGCAGGTGCTCAGTTTCGGCCGCCTGGCAAACACGGTCTTCCGTGCGGAGGGCGGTCTTCGCTACGACTACGTCACGAAGGGGCAGAAGACAGTCCTCTTATGGCGCGCCATGCTCTCGGTTGCCCCTGCACTAAAGAAATATAACGACGTGACCCTTAAGGACAAAGGCTTCCTCTCGGAAATGGTGCGCTGTATGGAGGAGTTCAAGGCCTACCGCGTCACCCCCGCCCTTTTGGAAAAGGCGGCTGAGGGGATACCACTTGAGCAGAGCGAATTCAAGAACAAGGTAAGTGACCTCGCTCTTTCATACGCCGCATACACCGAAACCCTGTCAAAGGGCTACAACGAACCCTCCGATGATCTTGAGGCTTTGCTTGGTATACTTGAGTGCTCTGACTATCTTTGCGACTACAAGGTGTATATCGACTCCTTCAACGGCTATACGGGCGTAGAGGCGGAGCTGATACGCCTTATTTTTGAAAAGGCAAAGTCCGTATGCCTCTCGGTCGGCTACGACCGCTCGGAGGGCATCGCCTTTTCTTCCCTTACGGAAGCGGACAAGCGCCTGAGGGAGTTAGCGAAGGACTCGGGTAAGGCCGTAACCGAAACGGTGCTTACCGACACCCCAAGATTCAAAAGCCCCGAGCTTAAGTATCTGTCCCAAAATATCTGGGACTTTTCCGCAAAGGAATATAAGGGAGAGTGGAATAACGTACGCCTCTTCACCTCTCACGATATATACACCGAATGTGAATTCGTAGCACGGGATATAAAGAAGCGTATCCGCGAAGGCGCAAAGGCAGGGGCAAGGTACCGCGACTTTGCCGTCATCGTGCGTAACGTAGACGGCTACGACGGCATACTGAACGCTATGTTCGAGAAATACGGTGTTCCCCACTTCTTATCAAAGCGCACGGATATAACCCTGCATCCCGCAGTCAAGTGCATCATCAGCGCCCTGTCGGTGGGCATAGGCTCCTGGCAGACGGACGACGTCTTCTCTTACGCCAAATGCGGCTTCTCCGGACTTACGCCCGACGAGTGCAATGAGCTTGAGAACTACGTACAGACCTGGGGCATCACGGGTAAGCGATGGAGTGACGAATACCCATGGAACATGAACCCTGCGGGCTACACCGAAGAGCTCTCGGAAAGCGACGCAGAGCTGCTCACTCGCATAAACGAACAGCGCCTGCGCCTGCGTGCGCCTATCATCGCATTATTCGAATCCCTTGGCAAGGATACCACCGTTCGCGAGGCTACCGAAGCGATCTGGCATTTTATAACCGAGATAAAACTCCGCGAGCAGCTAAGCGAGGACAGCGCCGCTGTATGGAACGCCCTGCTCACCGCCCTTGACGGTATGGTACACTGCGCCGCAGAGGTGAAGGTGACCCCTGATATATACCGCGATCTGCTTATCACCCTGCTTTCCGAAGCGGACATAGGCAAGATACCCGAGGGCAACGACCAGGTCACGGTAGGCGACGCCTCACTGCTTCGCCTGCACGACGTGGAGCACGTATACGTATTAGGAGTTTTAGAGGGCGAATTCCCCAAGAGCGTGGGCGACGGAAGCATCCTTTCAGATTCCGAAAAGGGGGCTCTCAGCGACCTTGGAGTAAGGCTCAGCGCAGGTAACGAGACGAAGAACTCGGACGAGCTCTTCTACCTTTGGCGCGCCGTTTCCGCTCCGCGCACTTCCCTGACCGTCAGCTATCCTATGGCCACGCTGTCAGGCGAGTCACGCACTCCGTCTCTCGTCGTATCAAGACTGGAGAATCTTTTCCCCGGGATAAAGGCACGAGATGCGGACAGCATCCCTCACGAGGACAAAATAGAGGGATACGAAAGCTCCTTTGAATACACCGCCCTTTACAGAGATACCGAACTCGGCAGAGCCCTTTATGATATATACAGCAAAGACGAGGCCTTCTTGGACAGACTCACCGCCCTTGACTTCTCTTTGCAAAACACCGACTCTTCGATCTCTGTCCAAAACGCCGAGGACATCTGGAAAAAGGATATACGCTTAAGTCAGTCAAGGATAAACACCTTCAACAGCTGCGCCTTCTCATACTACTGCAAGTACGTTCTGAATCTTAAAGAGGAAAAGAACGCCGACTTCGGCACAACGGACATAGGCACCTTCGTACATATGCTTATGGAACGCTTTATGATGCGGCTCTGCCAAGACGGAAGTATGGCTCTCGATATGAGCGAAAGCGAGCGTGAGGAGATCATAGACGAGCTTATCGACGACTATATCTGCGCTATTTTCCGCGACAGGCGCTCAGCGCCTCCCAGACTGCTCACCCTTATCAGCCGTCTGCGCCGCACGGCACTGCTGCTCATAGGTGACGTTTTAGAGGAATTTACACAGAGCGACTTCCGTCCCGCCTTCTTTGAGCTGGGAATAGGCTACACCGGTGATAATACCCTTGACTCATACGTCATAAACACCCCCGACGGTGGAAGCATATCCCTTCGCGGAAAGGTGGACAGGGTAGACACCTACAAAAAGGGAGAGGACGTATACGTCCGTATCATCGACTACAAAACCGGCTCTCACGACATACGCCTGGCTGACGTGGAAAAAGGAGAAGGACTGCAGATGCTGCTCTATCTCTTTGCTATCTGGAAAACGGGCGACGAGCAATTCAGATGTAAGCTGGGTGCGGAAAACGGTGAGATACTGCCTGCAGGCGTGCAGTATTACAAAGTCAGGATGCCCGACGTCATCGAAAACGTACAGCCTGATAAGGACGAGCTCATAAGCACCCTTACAGGAAAAATATCCCGTACGGGTATGAGCCTAAACGATGAAAAGATCATCGCGGCGGCAAACAAGCCCGGCGGAAGACGATATTCACCGGGCGAACTGCTCACATTAGAGCGCTTCGGTGACCTGGTAACCCAGGTAGAGGACGTTATCGCCGAGATATCAGGCAGGATGCGCTCAGGTGCCGCTAAGGCCGAATGGAACGGCAACGGCAGAAAAGAATGCGAATACTGTAAAATGCAGCCTATATGCAGAAAGGGGTGGCGCTGATGGCAGAACTAAACTGGACACCGTCACAGGAAAGTGCCATAAATGCAAAGGACCGCACACTCCTGGTTTCAGCGGCGGCAGGAAGCGGTAAGACCGCAGTTCTGACCGAACGTATAATCAAAAACATATGTGAAGGTACTGCCGATATCAACAGACTGGTGATCGTCACCTTTACAAACGCGGCGGCAAAGGAGCTAAAGGCGAGGATCACAAAACGGCTCTCCGAAGAGCTTAAAAACGATCCTGCAAACACACGCCTGGCAAGACAGCTCTCAAGCGTAGGTACTGCCAGGATCAGCACTATTCACAGCTTCTGCATCGACGTTATCAAGCGTAATTTCGATAAACTGGGACTTCCCTGCGGTATACGTATCGCCGAGGAATCGGAGATCAAACTCTTAAAGATCAAAATAATGAACGCCATGTTTGACGATCTTTACGACGAGAACTCGCCCTTTGAGGGATTCGAGCGGTTTACCGACTGCTTTATCACCGATCAGGACGATGCCCTGCCTACAAGGTTTCTTTCCCTTTACGACAGCCTGTGCTCAAGGTCCGAGGGAATAGACTTTATCTCCTCCCTTGCCGACAGACTGGCAGAGGACAAAGACAAGCCCTTTCTCACCACCCTGCACGGCACCTACCTGCGCATGTATACCGAGGCGTTCCTCGACTCCTACGTAGAGCCCTCAAAAAAGATACTGTCTATCCTTGAAGGCAGTGATAAGTCATACAAAAGATACGTTGATGAGTACCAAAGGATACTTGACGAGGTGGAGCTTATCAAAAAAGCTCTAAAAAAAGGCGATTACCCTACCGTTCAAAGCCTCTTTAAGCACTCAACGCCTATCCGCATGGTCAAAACGAATATAGACAGCGATTTTTCTGAAGCCACGCAGATTAAAGAGGTAAGGAACGCATATAAAAAGGAAGTAGCGGCGTTTTACTCCGATTATTACTCGGACAGCGAGGAACAGATACGCAAATGCTACGAGGACACTGAGAGCATCTACCGCAGTCTGTACCGTCTGCTCTCCTCCTTCAACGACAGATTCAGGGAGGAAAAGCTGAAGCGTAAGATAATGGACTTTAACGACACGGAAAGATACGTCCTTGAGTTGTTCTTAAAGGACGGACGGCCCACCGAAACCGCAAAAGCCTACGGCGAGCTTTTTGACGAGATCTACATCGACGAGTATCAGGATATAAATCAGCTTCAGGACGACATCTTTACCGCCATATCGGGCACATCCCACCGCTTTATGGTAGGAGATATCAAGCAGAGCATTTACGGCTTCAGAGGCTCTGAGCCCAAGATCTTCGCCGATTACAGAGACGCCTTCCCCGTATACGACGAAAAGACGGAGGACAGCACCGGAACCATCTTCCTTTCCAATAATTTCCGTTGCTCGGAAAATATCATCAAGTTCTGCAATACCGTATGCGGCAAACTTATGTCAAATATTTTCGACGGTGTTCCCTATCTTGAGGAGGATGACCTGGTCTACTCTAAAAAAGAGGAAAAGCAGGTTAAAGACCCCGTTGAGGTAATACTGGTAGAGCGCGGAAGCGAACTGAGCGAAGAACAGGTGGTGGCAAGACGCATCAAAGAGCTCATCGACGAAGGCCACTCCCCCTCGGATATAGTTATACTGCTTCGCAAGACCAAGAACAAGGTAGAGGCCTATGAGGAAGCACTTAAAGAACTGAATATTCCGTATTTTAACTCTTCCGAGGGCGGTTTTTTCGCCAATCCCGAAATACTGCTGATGCTCTGCCTCTTAAACGTCATCGATAACCCAAGAAGGGATATCTATCTGGCGGGCGCCCTGCAAAGCCCTATCTTCGGCTTCTCCCTCGACGATATGATAGAGGTGCGAAGATATGACAGAGGCGGATACCTCTACGACTCTCTTCTAAAATGGTACGAGGCAACGGAAAACCCCAAGGCAAGATATTTCCTTGAGACAGTGGAGGACATGCGCGCACATGCCGCAGGCTCTCCCATAGACGAGCTCATATGGTATATCTACTCAAAGACCTCTATGCTCTCCCTTTCCTACGGAGAGACAGGAGGAGAGGAAAGACGGGCCAATCTGCTGATGCTTTACGAATATGCCCGTTCCTTCGAGAGCGGCTCCTTCAAAGGACTTTACAACTTTATACTGTATATCAACAATCTCATTGAGAACGAGGCAAGGGTAGGCGAGGCAAAAACGAATACCGACGCCACCCCCACGGTCAAGATATCCACCATCCACCACTCAAAGGGTCTTGAGTTCCCTATCTGCTTCGTCAGCGGATGCGGCACTACCTATCTGACCCCCAACACTTATACCGTAAGAGATGAGCTTACACTTGATCCTCTCCTCGGTATCGCGGTATACACCCCCGAGGAAAACGGCCTTTGCAGGATAAACGGTATACTGAGACGGATAATCAAGATCAAGGCAGTAAACGATCAGGCGGCCGAAGAACTGCGTCTCTTATACGTTGCTCTCACAAGAGCAAGAGACAGACTTATCGTAACCGGAAAGTGCACTTCCTCTGCGGAAAACCTCACGAAGAATTGCAAAAATCTGATGCACACCTTCAGCCCGTATACGGTATCAAGCTGCAACTCCTTCATAACCCTTATCCGTCTGGCTCTGCTCTACGCGCCGAACGACCCCTGCTACGCCCTGAGCATAGAGCATGCACCTGACGATGACGCAGCTTTGCCCAAGACCGAGCCCGCGCTTAACGACGCCGAGGACACCCCCGACCTTCCCGCTACGGATAATATAGCCGAGCAAAGCGAAGAGTACAGTCGCCTGAAAGCGCTCTTCACAGAGCGATTCTCCTTCCGCTATGCACATTCTGCCGCGGCGGAGCTACCGTCAAAGATGGCGGTCTCCCGCCTTTATCCCGGTGTGCTTGACGAGGATGATACACAAACTCCCACCGCACCTATGCTGGTCACCCCACGCTTCCTTGAGGGAGAGGTAAAGTCAAGCGGTGCACAGCGCGGTACTGCCACCCACGTCTTCATGCAATTCTGCGACTTTGACAACGTGGTAAACAACGGCGTAGATGCCGAGATAGACCGACTGATAAAGAAGCGCTTTATCCCCGAGGGATACGCAAATATGATCAGACGGGATACCCTGAAGGTATTCTTCTCGTCGCCTCTGTTTTCACAAATGAGAAAATCGCCTTCGCTTAATCGAGAGACAAGGTTCAACATCTGCCTGCCCGCCTCCTCTTTTACCGAGGACAGTGAGCTGAAGGCGACTTTGGCAGGTGACTCAGTGCTGGTGCAGGGTGTCATGGACTGCTTCTTTGAGGACGAGAACGGCGAGGTCGTGATCGTTGACTATAAAACGGACACCTTCACCGAAGAGCAAAAGAAGGATATTGTTCTTTGTGAGCAAAAGCTTCGTGAGCGCCACGGCACACAGCTTGGCTACTACCGCCTTGCCTGCCGTCAGCTTTTAGGTAAGGATCCGAAAAAGTCTGTCATCTGGTCATTTGATCTCGGCAAAGAGGTCGAAATATAAAGAAATATAAAAATAACGCATAAGCTGACGCTTATGCGTTATTTTTATCGGTATCCCAGTCCCTGTATATTTCGGAGATAACGAAGGAGTCGCCTTCCTTCTCAAGCTTTAAAGTATAAGTACACTTTTGCCTTTTGACCAGGTGGTCATCCTCTCCTTCGATAAGATACGGGCCGTAGCCCTCATAATCTATCACACAGTCAAGGAACACCCGTGTCTGCCTGAACCTATTGTCCACCCTTATATCCGTGATTATCCTCTGATAGCAGTCTACCGTGTGAGCCTCTGCGCTGATCTCGGAAACGGTGTCGTATAAGCTCTGATAGTTTTCCTCCGCCAACTCATCGGTATAAAGGTCACAAAGCTCAGCCACCATTCCGTCTATCTGCTCTTCGCTCAGGTCTCTTTCGGAAAAGGTGTACAGTTCTCTTTCGCACTTTTCCCAGGCTAAAGCCACATCCTTTGCCTCGGCAGACCTCTGGGCGTAATATATGACCACTCCCAGTATCACTATTCCCACACCGACAAGAGACAGAAGCGCCATTAAAAGTATTCTCTTAAACAGTCTGTTACTCTTCATGTTCCACCACATACTCTAAATTCAAGATCTTATCACGTCGGTAAACACTGAACTCCGCCGTTTCCTTTGCTGAAGCAAAGATCGCGTGAAAGCTATCCGCACTGGGAGTCTGCATACCGTTTACGGCAACGATGATATCACCGTTCATTACGGTATCCTCCCCTTCGCAAACGTCGGATATCATAACTCCCGCAGGCAGATGATACACCTCTCGGGCTCTGTCGTTAAGCTCACTTATAACGAACCGCTCGGGGTAGGTGCGGCTCTGCTCTGTTACGGACTGAGCGCTTACAGCAACCATTTCGCCGTCATTCTCCGCCGACTCACCGTCAGAGTCAGTTCCCATTCCCTTAAAGACAAGGGAAACGGTAAGGGTACAGAAGCAGAACAGGGATACGATACCCACAGTAAGCCAAAAACTGCGCGATCCTCTGCGCCTGAGGCGCAGTTGGCGCACTAATGCCGCCCTGCGTGAATCATCGTAGGAAAAACGGTATCTCACGCCTCCGTAGGTGTTATCCACGCTTTTTTCTTCTTTTTTATTATTTGGCAAGGTCATTCCTCCTTGTCGATGGTCGTTGGCAATGCACTTTGAAGGGTAAAGACGAACTCGCAGTTCTTTCCCTGCTCGCTCTTCACCCAGATCTCTTCTCCGTGAGCGTCGATTATCGCCTTGCAGATATAGAGGCCAAGACCGAGGCCTGTCGCATCAAGACCGCGACTCTTGTCAGCCTTATAGAAACGCTCAAATACGAAGGGCAGATCCTCGGCGGGTATTCCCTCACCTTCGTTAAAGACCGATACGAATATCTTCTTATCGTTTCGGATAACGCTGACGCGGTATTTTCCGCCCTCACGGGAAAACTTTATAGCGTTGTCGCAAAGGTTATATAAGATCTGATATATAGCATCAGCATCTGCGTAAGCGAGCATATTATCTTCGTCGCAGGTAAACTCTACGTCCAGCTTCTTCTCAAGAAGGCGCTGTTCACAGGATATGATGATCTGTCTCGCGCTTTCGCATATGTCAAAATCACTCTTTACAAACTTTCGCTCGCCTGCCTGTATCTTGGTAATATCAAGAAGAGATGAGACAAGACGTGAAAGGCGCTTGACCTCGTCCGAGATAACACGCAGGTAGTGCTCGCGCTTCTCCTCGGGCACAGCTCCGTCAAGCATCGCATCGATAAAGCCCGAAATAGAGGTCATAGGAGTGCGCAGCTCATGAGAAATATTGCCTATAAACGCACTTCTCGTCTTTTCCATATTCTCAAGTGACACCGCCATGCTATTGAACGCCATAGCCAGTTCGCTTATCTCGTCATTTCCCTTTACGGGAATACGTGAATCAAACTTACCCGCGGCAAAGTCTCCTGCCACTTCACGCATCTTGCGGATAGGCGTAGTGATCTTTTCTGAGATAAAATACACCGCGATCAGTGTAGCCGCCAACACCCATAGGGTGGAAACGGCAATGGTCTTGATGATTCCGCCCACAAAGCCTGAAAATGCACGGGAATCAGAGCAGGTAAACACGTAACCGTATATGCCCTCCTCTGTTGAAAGGCTCTCTACACCGATAAGTCGCGCCTCTTTGAAAACGCCGCCAAGGTCGCTTACCAAAACATTCTCTTTGGCATCAGCCTTGATCACTGAAAGGTCGACACGGTCCTGCTTGACTGAAGAGCCTATCTCCGAGTCGCAGGCGAGAATATAACCCTTACCGTCCGTTACGATAACGTGCAGCCCCTCCGAGTGCTGTGATACCATATCTAACTCGCGCACCAAGTCCGTCTCCTCGTAAAAGACGAAACGGTTGAAATCCACGTATCCCGAATGTTCAAACTGCTGCTCGGTAGCGGTCTTGATGACCCTTGCGGAATTATCTACTATCTCACGGTTAGTATTACCCGAATAGCTGAAGACCATTATACCGATAACCAGAGATAGCACAGCGTAGCTTATGAGAATAATGGAGATAAACGCCGCTATATACCTGGAGTTTACGCTTTTAAACATTATGAGAAGAGCTGGAACTTATAACCAACGCCCCATACCGTAGAAAGCGCCCATTTGTCGGAGACTCCGTCCAGCTTCTCACGCAGACGCTTTACGTGTACGTCAACCGTCCTTGAGTCGCCGAGATAATCAAAGCCCCATACCTTGTCAAGAAGAGCGTCGCGGCTGAACACCCTGTCATGGTTGCTGGCAAGGAAGTATAAGAGCTCCAGCTCCTTACGGGGTATCTGTACGCTCTTGCCTGCCAGTTTAAGCTCGAACTTCGCCATGCTTATTTCAATGTTATCATATCGGATGACCTCAGAGTCCTCGTGCTCCTCGGTACCGTAACGGCGAAGCACCGCCTTGATGCGCGCCACAAGCTCCTTCATATCAAAAGGCTTTACCACGAAGTCGTCTGCACCCAGTTCAAGACCGAATACCTTATCGTATACTTCGCCCTTTGCGGTGATCATAATGACCGGCTTATCCGACATCTCTCGGATCTCACGGCACACGCCCCATCCGTCACGCTTAGGGAGCATGATGTCAAGGAGCACCAGATCGGGCTCATATGTACGGAAAAGCTCAATACCTTCCTCGCCGTCGTTAGCGCTCTGTACCTGATAGCCCTCTTTGGTTAAGTATAAAGAAAGCATCTCACAAATGTTGCGGTCGTCATCTACTACCAGTATCTTCTCGTTCATAGTAATTTTCCTTTCATTCAAATTGTTAACTTTGACATAATTTTGTCTATGTTCATTATATCACTATCTTACCCTCTCTGTGTTAACTATATGTAAATTGTATCATAAGAAAAGAAAAATTGCTACTCTTTATTTTCCTTCTCTTGCTATATTTCGTTTTTTGTAGTATAATATGTTGAATTAATATGTAAAAACGGAGTTATAAAATGAAATTAGGAATAGTAGGCTTGCCTAACGTTGGCAAGAGTACGCTTTTTAACGCTATCACCAATGCCGGTGCGGAGAGTGCCAACTACCCCTTCTGCACTATTGAACCTAACGTAGGTGTGGTTGCGGTCCCCGATGCACGTCTCGACAAGCTGGCAGAGATGTATAACCCCGAGAAGTACACCCCAGCCGTTATCGAATTCGTTGACATCGCAGGTCTCGTTAAGGGCGCCTCCAAGGGCGAGGGCCTCGGCAACAAGTTCCTTTCTCACATAAGAGAGGTCGACGCCATCGTACACGTGGTCCGTTGCTTCGTAAACGACGATATCATCCACGTAGAGGGTAACATCGATCCCATCCGTGACCTGGAGACCATTAATATGGAGCTTATCCTCTCTGATATCGAGCTGGTTGAGCGCCGTATAGACCGAACAAAGAAGGCGCTAAAGGGTGACAAGACTCTGCAAAGTGAGGTAGACCTCCTCGAGAGAGTTCTCGCTTCCCTTTCGGAGGGCATCAGCGCGAGAGCCCTTGAATTTACCGAGGACGAGCTTGCCATCATGGCGGAAATGCCTCTACTCTCCATGAAGCCCATCATCTACGCCGCCAACGTAAGCGAGGACGACGTGGGAGGCGATCTGGAGGCAAACGAAGCCTATATTGCCCTTGCCGCACACGCAAAGAGCGAGGGCGCAGGCATCCTGCCTATCTGCGCTTCTATTGAGGCAGAGATAGCCGAGCTGGAGGCAGATGAAAAGGCGGAATTCCTTGAAAGCCTGGGCATCGCGGAAAGCGGACTTGACCGACTCATCAAGGAGAGCTACTCACTCTTAGGGCTTATCAGCTACCTGACAGCGGGTCCCAAGGAGGTAAGAGCCTGGACCATCACCAAGGGTACTAAGGCTCCTCAGGCTGCAGGAAAGATACACACGGACTTCGAGCGCGGCTTTATCCGTGCAGAGATAATTGCCTACGACGACCTTATGGCCTGCGGTAGTATGAACGCCGCCAAGGAAAAGGGGCTGGTACGAAGCGAAGGTAAGGAATACGTTGTAAACGACGGTGACGTGGTCCTCTTCCGCTTTAACGTATAATTTTAAAGAAATAAAAAATAACTCTCGATCGAAGGTGATTTTTTATTGTTCTTATTTTGCGGGAACCATGGAGTTGTACCAGGTTCTGTACTGCTTCAGCACGGAGGGATCTGCATCCTTACCGTTCATCATCAAATTACTTAAGTGAACGAATCTCATGGAAACGCTCTCGTAGGTCTTGGTTTCCATATCCTTAAGGTCAGCAGTAAGATACTTGAAGTACTTGTTACCGTCCATCTCGGTCTTGACCTTGTCAAGCACCAGAGCGATGTTCTCAACGTCGTCAGCGAGCAGCTCCTCGTTCCACTTAACGCACTGCTTACGCAGCTCCTCTATACTGGTCTTTGTCTGCGCGTTATTGGTATCAACGCAGAAGTTGAGAAGCAGTCCGTCGATAGCCTCTCTGTTGAGAAGCTTACCTGCGCCCCAGCTTCCGAGGGCAGTATAGGTGTCGTAGGGATCGGTTATCAGGATCTCACCGTCCTCATCAAGAAGAGGAAGTGTAGGACTGTCAGGGAGAGGCTTGCTCATTTCGTAGTAATACTCGCCGAGTTCCTCGCCCATCTCGTCGATGAAGGTCTCCTTGGTAGCGGACTCTAAAAGGTAAAGGTTACCTGTACGGAACATATCCATATCCCAGGTGTTACCGGGTAGGAACTCGCGCTCGCCACGGTCATTCACCTGATAATGTACGTTCTCAATACCGTAGTAAAGGATATTACGGAACTCTGCGTTTGTGTTGAAGAGCTCGATCACCTCGGTGGCTCTAACGGGATCGATAGAGTACTTGGTAACGCCGTACATATTATCATATACGGTCTCGTTGTTTTTAACGGGAGCGTCGGTTATCTTAACGTAATACTTATTGTAGTCAACGTTTGCGATGGTATTTGCATTACCCTTTACGTATGCAACGGCGAAGTCACCGGAAAGGTCAGCGGTCTCAGAGGGAGTCTGGCCCCACTGCTTTAACTGCCACATAAGCTTGTAGTACTCCTGCACGCTGGGGTTGGAATACAGATTCTTGGGAGGAGCCTCAAAGAGGGTGTCAAGCTTATTACCCGCAGAAATGAAGTTACCTGCGCCAACGAGCACATCGGAGCCGAAGGTGTAGAAGATATTCTCCGGGGAGGGCATACCCTCGACCAAAGTCATATCGGGATAAGCCTCGTGAACCTTGGTAAGGAAATTACCAAAGATGTTACCGTTGATAAGCTCTACAGAGGTCTTGAAGCCGATGGCATCTCCGTCAATGGTATGTGTCTTTAAAAGGTCTCCCTTATCAAAGCACTGCTTGTGCTTTTCCTTCATCTCGTCTGTCATTTCGGGAAGGAACTCGTCCGCGAGCTCCTTGTTGATAACGAGATAAGTGTACTGACCGAAATCACGGTTATTGGGTATAGCGTACACGCCGGTAGCGCCCATCTCGCGGGTCTCGGGAGTGGTTGCAGTAGACAGAAGCATATAGTTTACATACTGACTGAGCAGAGAGGTGGTGGGAGCGATCTCAGCAAGAAGTCCCTTCTCAAGAGAATCCTCGTCTACCACGATCTCGAGATCGTTAAACGCATAGAACTGCTCGATACCGTCTATGTATACTACGTCATACTGAGTATCGGAAACAGCGGGCCAGTCGATGATCTCACGACCGGTCTCCTCGTCGTACTTCTTGTCCTCGGGCTCAGTAGTATCCTCAACTCCGTCTGCAGCGAGCTCAGCGCCGCCCTGAAGCTTTTTACCTATCTCACTGATCTTTCCGAGGACCTTCTCTTCATACTCAGCCTCGGTAAAGAAATCGATCTCAAGGTGAGTATTAAGGCGGCTCTCAGTAACAACGTTCAGCGCCTTCTCAACCGCTTCACAGTCCTCATCAGTAGCGTTATCGCCCTTGATCATTGCAACTGTGATGGTCATAGCGTGCTTGTTTTCAACTGCTACGTTTCCTTCCTCATCGTTGTTACATCCCGTAAGAACTACGGAAAGCACCATCATGAGGGTCAAACACAAACATAAAACTCTCTTTTTCATGTATTACGGTTCCTCTCTGCGCGACAATTCACGCATTTATATCATTGTACCTATTTTACACTATAATCATAGGTTATGTCAAGCGGTTTTGGCTTTTATTGACTAAATTTGTATATTATTTACAATTGTCTTTAGTCAAGGTAATCCTTAAGTCTCTTAGAGCGGGAGGGGTGCCTTAACTTGCGCAGAGCCTTTGCCTCGATCTGCCTGATTCGTTCTCGTGTGATACCAAAGACCTCACCGACCTCCTCAAGAGTTCTGGTCTTACCGTCCTTAAGGCCGAAGCGAAGCTTGAGTACCTCATTTTCGCGGGGGGTAAGAGTCGCG
>JAZQCR010000138.1:0-5026 GCA_045546375.1 Eubacteriales bacterium
CTCGGAACCCCAAAGCTCGCTTCACTCGCTTCGGGAACCCCACGCGAGCCCCACCCGCCCGGGGGGACCGCACCGAAGGTGTGGTGGAAGGGGCTGAAAATCAAACGATCGCCGCGTATTTTTGCAGTATATGCTTAAGACCAGTGTATCTGTTAGTCTGACGGTTATTATCCACCATACCCATCACCACGTCGGCTCTGCCTACCAGGATGACCATATTCTGCGCACGGGTCACCGCGGTATACAAGAGATTGCGCGTGAGCAGGCGGGGAGCATAGCTGTATACCGGGATTATCACCGTGGGGTATTCGCTGCCCTGGCTCTTGTGGACGGTGACGGCGTAGGCGTGCTCGATCTCCTCAAGCTGGGTGAAGTCGTATTCGGCTACACGACCGTCAAAGGAGATATGTACCTTCTCTGCGGCGATATTTATGTCCTCGATGACGCCTATATCGCCGTTAAAGATGCCTACTCCCGTGGAGTTGCCCTTGGTCCACTCGATATCGTAGTTATTTCGTATTTGCATGACCTTGTCACCCTCGCGTAGGGTCACCGCGCCGAATTTTCTCTCCCTTTTCGACTTGTCGGGAGGGTTCAGCGCCCCTTGAAGCAGGGCGTTGAGGGCTATAGTGCCCGCCGCGCCCTTTCGGGAGGGGGTTATGACCTGCAGACCCGAGAGGATACCCTTTCCGTAGGTCTTTGGCAGGCGGTTGACGCAGAGGCTTGCCACAGTATTGGCGATCTCCGTATCGTCGTTACGGGGTAAGAAGAAAAAGTCGCTGTTTTTGGACTCAAGCTCAGGGTATTCACCTGCGTTTATGCAGTGAGCGTTGGTGATGATGAGGCTCTCGGAAGCCTGACGGAAGACCTCCTTCAGCTCTACCGTCACGAAGGCGGAGCTGTCGATAATGTCGCGGAGCACGTTACCGGGGCCCACCGAGGGGAGCTGGTCGCTGTCTCCTATGAGCATAAGTCTTGCTCCCGGCTTGATGGCCTTGACCAATGCCGCCATAATGCCCGTGTCTATCATAGAGGTCTCGTCGATGATAAAGACGTCCTCGTCAAGATAGTTTTCCTCGTTGCGCCTGAATGAGGGCTCATCGTCCTTTGAGAAGTCGATCTCAAGGAGCCTGTGTATGGTGCGCGCCTCGCACTGTGTGGCTTCACTCATTCGCTTTGCGGCGCGTCCCGTAGGCGCGGCAAGGGCTACGTTTAATCCGAGAGAATCAAAAACGCGGATAAGGGCGCGGATGATGGTAGTCTTACCGGTACCCGGGCCGCCGGTGAGTATGGTAACTCCGTTTTCCAGAGCGCAGGCGATGGCCTTCTTCTGCATAGGGGCGTACTTCACGCCGAACTCCATCTCAAGGCGTTCTATAAAACGCATAGTGTTATCCGTGCCCACGGGTGAGCACACGCGGTTGAGCCTGTCAAGGCGCGCGCCGATAGCCATCTCCGCATCGTAGTAGTATTTTAGGTAGATACATTCGCGGCCGCCAAGCTTCACCTGCTTCACTTGGGTGAGCTCTATGAGCTCGTCGCAGGCGGCGCGGGTCTGCTCACCGCTTACCTCAAGGAGCTCTGCGGCCACCGCCAGCATCTTTTCCTTGGGCAGGTAAACGTGACCGTTGGAGGATGCGTTGTATTTTAAGGTATGAATGATGCCCGCCCTGATACGCTGGGGGCTGTCCTGAGGAAGCCCCAGTGAGCGGGCTATGCGGTCTGCCTTCTCGAAGCTGATACCCCGCACGTTCTCACAGAGCACGTATGGATCCTGCTTGATAATGTCTATGGCGGCAGAGCCGTAGGCCTTATACACACGAACGGCGGCGGCAGGGCCCATAAATTCACCGCAAAACGCCATAACGTTTCGCATACCGAACTGCGCGCGAAAATCCGCGGATATCTCCTGCGCTTTTTTCACGGAGATGCCCGGTATCTCTGAAAGCCAGTCGGGATGGTTCTCTATAACGTCGAAGGAGTCGGCGCCGAACTTGTCCACTATCCGTCCCGCGGTCACGGGGCCTATGCCCTTGACTGCGCGGGAGGAAAGGTATTTAAGTATGGCGGACTCATTTGCGGGCAGGGTCTTTTCGTAGTATTCCACCTTGAACTGTCTGCCGAAGGTGGGATGTATCTCCCATCTGCCCATAGCCTTCATAGTCTCGCCCTCGCTGACGTAGGGCATAATGCCCGTGAGGGTCACGAACTCTGCTTCGCTGATGGCCAGATCAATGACGCTGTAGCCGTTCTGCTCGTTGTTATAGATAACCGACTCGACCACGCCCTCTATGGGTATTAATTCTTCCTTTGCGGTGTCGCTCATCGGTCTCTGTACCTTTTGTTTATATATCTGTATATATGTCTTTTTATTCCGTGAAGTATGCAGTATCCGCCGTAAACGGCGAAAACGCATATCCCTATCTCTAAAAACGTTTGGAGCATACCATCACCCTATTATGATTGTATGCTCCGTCCTTTTACTTTGCTAAACTTGCCAGTTCTTCTGCGATGTCCGTGTTCTCCCAAGGCAGGTCAAGGTCTACTCGACCCATGTGTCCGTATGCCGCAGTGCCGCGGTAGATGGGACGGCGCAGGTCAAAGCGCTTGATGATAGCCGCGGGGCGAAGATCCACCAGAGCATTTACTGCCTCTGCGATCTTATCGTCTGCTACGGAACCCGTGCCGAAGGTGTCTACCAGAACGGAAACGGGGCGCGCCACGCCGATGGCGTAGGCGAGCTGCACCTCGCACTTCTTGGCGAGATTCGCCGCTACGATATTCTTGGCAAGGTATCTTGCCGCATACGCCGCAGAGCGGTCAACCTTTGTGGGGTCCTTGCCCGAGAAGGCGCCGCCGCCGTGACGTGAGTAACCGCCGTAGGTGTCTACGATGATCTTACGTCCCGTTAGGCCCGAGTCACCCATAGGGCCGCCGATAACGAAGCGTCCGGTGGGGTTTACGTAGTACTTGGTATCCTCGTCGAGAAGACCGGAGGGGATGATGGGCTTGATAACGTTCTCTATCATATCGTGACGGATGGTGGAAAGGCTGACCTCGGCGTCGTGCTGAGTAGAGAGCACTACCGTGTCAACGCGTACGGGCTTGTCCCCGTCGTACTCCACGGTGACCTGGGTCTTTCCGTCGGGACGAAGATAGGGGAAGGTGCCGTTCTTTCTCACCTCGGTGAGCTTTTTTGCCAGTCTGTGGGCAAGGGAGATGGGCAGGGGCATCAGCTCGCTGGTCTCGTTGCAGGCGTAGCCGAACATCATACCCTGGTCACCCGCACCGGTGTCCAGGCCGTCGGTCATCTCGCCTTCCTTCGCTTCATATGCCTTGTCAACGCCCATGGCAATGTCGGGGGACTGTGCGTGTATGGAGCTGAGTACCGCGCAGGTGTTGGCGTTAAAGCCGCAGGATGCGTCCACGTAGCCGATGTCGGCTACAGCCCTACGCACGATGTCCTGCACGTCGATATTCGCTTTAGTGGTGATCTCGCCCATTACGGTGACGATACCCGTGGTGGCGGTAGTCTCGCAAGCCACGCGGGATTCGGGGTCCTGGGCTAACAGCGCGTCTAAGATGGAATCGGAAACGATGTCACAGAGTTTGTCGGGATGTCCCTCTGTTACCGATTCGCTGGTAAATAATTTTTTCATAAGTACCTCTTACAATAAAAAATCAAAAAGAAAAACCCTTCTATCAAGGGCGGATGGATCATATTACCTCATCTACCGGAATTGGCACCTTGTCCGACTTCGTCGGGTAGGTTGCCGGGCTTCACAGGGCCTGTCCCTCTGCCACTCTTGATAAGTGATGATATTCTATCATATATTAATGATATTTTCAAGAGGTTAAAGAAGGAAAATTATTGATTTTTGTATTTTTCTGTGGTATGCTTGGTGTGGAGGATAAAGCTATGAAATACGCAATCGACCACGACTTACATATACATTCGGAGCTTTCCTGGTGCTCGGGTGACCCCGAGCAGAATACCTCAAATATTTTGGAGTACGCCAAAAGGGAAAACCTCCGACAGATATGCTTAACCGATCATCTGTGGGATAAGGCGGCGGGAGAGCCCAACGACTGGTACGGTCACCAGGACGTAGAGCACTTGCAGAAGGCGCTGCCTTTACCCGAGGCGGAGGGCGTACAGTTTCTCTTCGGTTGCGAGACCGAGCTAAATAAGGATAACGTCTTGGGCCTTGCCCCCGAGAACTTCGATAAATTCGATTTTATCATTATTCCCACCACCCATATGCATTTTCACGGTTTCACTATCGACGAGAAGTATTTTTCCCTTGAGGGCAGGCGGGAAAAGTGGATAGAGCGCTTTGAGGCCGTGACCCATATGGATCTTCCTTGGGGAAAGGTAGGCATCGGCCATATGACCTGCCCCTTAATGGGCAGGGATTACCCGGAGATGCATCTTGAGATCCTCGATGGTATCCCCGACGCCACCTACCGAGAGCTGTTCAGGCACGCGGCGAAGGTGGGCGCGGGAATAGAGTTAAATTTCCCGGTTATCTCCTATTCCGAGGAGCAGCTCTCCCGAGCTCTGCGACCCTATCGGCTTGCCAAGGAGTGCGGATGTAAGTTTTATTTAGGCTCTGATGCTCACACCCCTCGCGGACTTGCCTCTCAGCGCAGACGGGCAGAGAAGTACGTAGAGGTGCTTGATTTACACGAGGAAGACAAGTTTATCATATCATAAAAGCGAAAAAATCCCGTAAAACACGGGATTTTTTCATTTTTGGGTGTTGACAAAGCCCTTTGACTTTGTTATAATAATCGTGTCGCGCTATAGGCATACCTATGCCCATTTGCGCGCGGATAAACTTTTTATTAATAAAGAAGGAGGAAGATGAAGAATGCCAACTTTCAACCAGTTAGTAAGATTCGGCAGACAGGACAAGACCTATAAGAGTAAGGCTCCCGCACTTCAGAAGGGCG
Source organism: Eubacteriales bacterium (assembly GCA_045546375.1). GTDB lineage: Bacteria > Bacillota > Clostridia > Oscillospirales > CAG-272 > CAKSEI01. Next base: position 4,957 of record JAZQCR010000138.1, read on the forward strand.
TCAACACTCTTAAGACTGTATCCATTGATCAGCACGCACCTCAGAAGAGAGGCGTCTGCACCAAGGTTAC
>JAZQCR010000139.1:0-15514 GCA_045546375.1 Eubacteriales bacterium
GCGCCTCGGCACCAAGAAGGCTGACGGTCAGAGTGTAGTTGCCGGTAACATCATCGTTAGACAGCGCGGCACACACATCCGCCCCGGTAACAACGTAGGTATCGGTAAGGATGATACTCTGTTTGCACTTATCGACGGAAAGGTCAAGTTTGAGCACATTTCCCGCGATAAGAGATGCGTCAGTGTATACGCCGAGTAATTATCAGTAATATAAAACGGTACGAGCTATGCTCGTACCGTTTTGTTTTGCAGTGAAAACAAACGACAGAGACGTTATTATATCTCTGTCGGGGGTATATCTTCCCTTCCCGGAAGTTTTAGGAGGGTGTGGGAACCCTTTGACAAAAGGGTTCCCACGTACTATTACATATTCATCAGTTTCTTGAAGCACTCGTCTATTTTGTGGAGCTCACTGCGCTTGCTGTCAGAGAGCCAGTTCTCCGAATACCTTGCAAACCACGCTTCGTACTCCTCTTTGGATACAGCGTACTTCTCGCCGTCCAGGATAGCGCCCACCACCTTGCAAAGCATCTCGGCACTGTCACAAGAGAGAAGCAGAGAAGCGATAATTCCGTCCTTATCGGTCATGGCACAGAGCTTCTCACGCACACCTGCCAGCACAGGAAGTGCGCTATCAATATTATTAATATCCGCGCGCATCTCATCCTTATTGCCGCTTACCGTATAGAAGGGCACGAAGCGCCAGAATGCCGCCATAGACACAGAGCCAAGCTCACGCAGTAAAGGAAGAATATTCTCCTGCTGACCAAAGACCATCTTAGATACGAGGGTATCGCACTCATCGTTTATCTCGGTGTGAGCAGCATTCCATCCGCAGCACATTCCGAGAACCATACCGTAGAGACAGGACTTCCAAGGAGCCAAATGACCGAAGTCACCCCAGTTGGTGTTGAGGATCCCCATAGCGCCGTGATCGTAGCCGAACTTCGCCATACGGGAGATATTGGGAGCGCCTGCGTTCACGTCCTCTGCGAACCTGTTCCAGGATACTGTACCGGGGCAGACTATCTGAGCGTAGCCGGTCTTGGCGATATTCACCACCTGATCGGGCTGTACTGCAGGATTATAGTTCCAGTTAAGTATCACGTTATCCCTCTGCACCTGCTCTATCTTATCGGGATGGTGAAGGAGGATATCGCCCCACATCATGGTGATCTTGCCCGAGGCGCGCACGTGAGCGGATATCATATTAACAAAGTCAACGTAAAGCTCACCCGAGTTCTTACCTGCATTTCTTCCCTGACCAAGGTCGAAGGTCTCGTCACAGCAGATATTGAAATACTTAGAGCGGAACAGCGGCAGATACTGGTCGATAAGCGAGCATACCACCTCGGCGCTCTGTGGGTTAGACGGATCTATGGTATGATGGGACATACGCTGTTCCCAGCGCAGACCTCCCACCTCATAGCCCTCAAGCTCGCAAAGGTGCTTATATCTGTCGGTTACCAATAGCTCGTAAAGGTGACCGAAGCACGCAAGTGAGGGCACGAAATCAACGAATCTGTCGTAGCAGTAGGCATCTAACTCCAAAAGCTCCTCTGCAGTTAAGAACTGATCCTCGCCCCTTCCCTGCTCCTTAAACTCCTCGAAGTCAAAGACATGCTCTACGTAAAGCTGCAGGGAATTGCCCTTGTATGCAACAATGGTATCAACCAGCTCCTTCATAGAGGCAAGGGTAGGCACCCTGCCTCGGGTAGCGTCGTGATAAAATCCGCGATAGCTCATACCCGGCTTATCCTCAATGTAAAGACAAGGAAGCGTGGTGCCAAACTGCTCTATAAGCTGTCCTAAAGTAATAAGAGCGTAGTAGCATCCTGCCGCGTCACCGCCCTTAATGCTGATGCCTTTTTCACTAACGTCAAGAGTATACGCCTCAGCGCCAAGAGCCTCGTCCACGGAAATGGCGATAATTCCATCCCCCGCACATTCGATAAACTGCTTATATATGTGGAAGTCGCCTGTCAGAGAGCGCAGCTTGCCACGCAGAGCCACAGCCTCACGGACTACGCGGTAGTCCATATCGGAAGCGGTCGCCAAGGTGATGCCGTGCAGGTCGAGCCTTCCCTCTCTATCCTCTATTTTCTGAGGATATGGTAAAATATTATACTTCATTTTTCCTCCAATGGATGTTTTTTATAGGATACCATAAACGAAGAAAAAAGGCAAGATAAAAAAGAGCCCGAAGGCTCTTTTTTATTGTACCATATCTTTAGTAATGGGACAGGATACCCTACTATAATACGGCATAGACGGGTCGCCGAAATACAGATCAAGTATATACTCACCATGCTCGGTATAAGGGATGATAATACTATCACCGTCAAAGATACAGGTGTTCTCGATCAGCGTTCCGTTCTTATAGCTGAAGACATGTGTCTTATCCTTTGCAAACAATTCTCCCGACTGCGTTTCAAATGAAATTTTAACGTATCGCTTCCCTTGGTCAAGGTACACCTGAGGGGGCCCCACTATCTCCATGGAAAAGCCTCCAAAATCAAGCGTTTCATTGCCGTCAGTAATGTAGACGGTATTCGGTGACTTATTCTGCACCTCGCCGCAACCGTCTCTTTGACAAACGTTATTATAGAAATCGTGACCCAAGGCTCCTGACCTCTCATAACCGCAGATACCGCATTTACCGCCGTGCGTGCAGGTAGGCGCAGTAAAATCCCTATGCCCCAGGGGCACTCCTCTCAATTCGCCGCACTTCGTGCATATCTCCGGATCGGTACAGGTGGCCGCAGAATAGCTGTGCGAACCGGGATACCATTCAAACCGCCCGCACTTCCTGCACTTAACTTCCAAACCGCAGTCAACATAGGTGTATTTCATATCGTGTATACCGAAGGAGCAGTCGTCATGAATCCAAGATAAATCGGGCAGGGTAGTGTCTACGTACACTCCGATATTATCGACACCGTTAAACAACGACCGTTCTATCTCCACGAATGACCATGAGTAGTAATGGTTTTTTTCTGAAAATACGGTGTCTTCGCATATCTTAGCGGTAAAATTCAGCCGACCGTCCTTCTTGCCGTCGAAGACCACTTTACATTCATAGGGTTTTCCGGGCACTCGTAGCATTATCAGCACCTTATCAGAGAAAAACTCGGAATCGTACCTCGAAAATTCAGCAGGCAACTGCACGTCTTTATCATAATGGTTACCGCTGGATAGATACCACTTATACCAAAATTCCTCATCATACACTATAAACTGAATTTTCTTTTCTTTGCTCCCGCTCTTAACGGAAACAGCGCCGGACGCTTTGTAATTAAAGCCCCAATCTGCATAATATTTGCAGTCCGTTACCGAATAAAATCCTTTTTCTCCCGTTATAGGTGAATCCAATCTGCTGACGTTATATTCCTTAGGCAGAGCAGGCACCTGTTCGGGCAGATCACGGTAAATATGCTTTGACAGTATGGAAAGGGTATCTACACCATCCATCTCATCTCTGCTGACAGCCACGCCGTAGTAGTCCGGCGGATATACTACAGCCGGATACGCTACGCCGTAACCGTCAATGTGCATTTTGCGGTTATACTCTAAGCAAAGCTCACCGCCACCTACCGAAACTTGATCAGGCTTATCCCAATAAGAAACTACCAGGATATTTTCGCGGAAGAATTTCTCTCCGTAATCGGGTAATTCTACCTTATTGTAGGTCTTTCCTTCATTGATCGCTTCAATTAATCCACTTAATTCATCATAGCTGTCGAGAACACAGATTGCATGTTTTTGTGTGCTGTCAACACTATTCGCTACGTGGATGGGAATCCATTCGAAGCACTCAGGCAAAGGACCAAAGGCAGAAAAGAGCAGTTCGGGCTCTTCTTTGATATCCTTCGCCCCTGCAGGTCTTGAGTTTGTTCCTACTATTTTCAAGTCAATGGGCTCGACAGGTTCTGCCGTAGGATCACTTGAAGGCTCGGTAGGCTCAACCGTAGGCTTCTCTGTAGGCTCGTCAGGATCATCAGCGGGCCTCTCCGTAGGCTCTTCGGTCGGTTCTTCGGTAGGTTCTTCGGTGGGATCCTCTGTAGATTCAGAAGTAGGTTCGGTCGACTCGGTAGGCTTAGTAGGATCATCCGTTGGTTCAGTGTCATCCGTAACATCCTCTGTACCATCGGTGTCGCTCGTGCTCTCTGTCTGCTCGGTGGGGTCAGCGGAGGCGCCTGTTTCCTTATCGCCGCGGACGGTCATAAAGCATACAGCCACGATAACGCACAGGGCGACAGCGCCCACCACTATCCAAAAGGCAGGCTTCTTGTAGTTCAGGATATTCTTGACCCTCTCCTTGATGCCCACCTCGCCAAAGGCAATGGGACAGACCAGGATACGGGAGTGTCCCTCGCCGCAGGCAACAAGTGCTCTGGAGTAACCCTTTATCTGCTCTACGTTATAGCCCTTTATGACCTTCTCGTCGCAGGCAAGCTCGGTATCACGGCAGAAAAGGATATATGCAAGCCACACGGTAGGATTATACCAGTGAAGTGCAAGAATAAGGAAGCCTAAAGGCTTTAAGATATGGTCAAAGCGACCGATATGCACCCGCTCGTGGGCGATAACATACTCTCGGTCTTCTGCAGGCAGGGTGCGCGGCAGATATATACGAGGCTTGATAATACCAAGCACGAAAGCGCTCTTTGTACGGTCGCTCTCGTATACACCGTCCTCCACCAATACCGCTTCACGAAGCTTTATCTTCAAGCGCCAGTAACTGCCGACGCAGTACACCGCCATGGCAAGGGTGCCGATGCACCATATTACCGCCACAATAAAGGCGATATCTACGCCCTTTTTATCCTCCGCCTTTGGCTCGGGCTCTTCATCCGGTGTAATTATAGGCGTTTGTATTTCGGGCTCTTTAATAGGCTCGTCGGGCAATAAGATCTCGCCTACGGTCACGCCCGGGGTCGTCGGAAGAATATCGGGAGACGGAATGTCCACCACAGGTGAATTTTCTGAGGGCGTGACAACGGGCATATCCACTACGGGCGGCTTGACCGCCTGCTCGGTGTTCTTTACGTCCTCGGTCGCCTCTACAAGAGGTGCCTCCAACTCGGTGGGTGCCTCAACGCTTATCTGCAGATCGGGCACAAGGCTGATGGGGCTCTCAAGGGCAAAGGGCACAACAAGGCGCAGGGCGACCATTCCCCACAGAACGCCCCTTATCCATTTAGGTGCTTTACCGAGGCAGAGCCGTACCAGCACCACGGCAAAGATCAACCAGGTGGCGGATATGCTCATATTTAACAACGTGATAAATAGGTCTTTCATTTTATTTACCCTCGTATTTATCAATCATCTCACGCAGGGTATCTGCGTCTTCCTTTGTAAGACTGCCGTGCTTGGCAAAGGCCGCCAAAAAGGCGGGAACGGAGCCGGAGAAGGTCTTCTCTACCAGCTCGTCGATCTCGCTTAACTGTACCTCCTCCTTGGAAACAAGGCTGCTGACCACGGTGTTCTCATTTTTTAGTATTCCGCGCTCTGAAAGGCGGCGGATCACCGTATAGGTGGTGGGCTTCGCCCAGCCGAGCTTTTCCTTGCACAGCTTTACCAGCTCGGGAGATCTCACAGGCTCGTTCTCCCACAGGATCAGGCAAAACTGATATTCACTGTCAAAAACCTTAGGTGTATTATTCATGGTCGTTACCTCCAACGGTTTAATCCGTTAATCTATGTACAGTTTAACAGATTAAACTTAATTTGTCAAGGGGAGTTATAAAAAATAATGCAACCGAGTAATATCGCGGAGATATTATAAGTAACATAGATGATGTATTAACTAAATTAATACTCCGTTGCGGGACGTCGAGGGCGCCGTCCCCTACAGGTTCCATTATATATATTATAACATCTCTATCGCCAAGCCCTTTTGTTTTTATAAGAGTTTTTGGGAGGGAGTGGGAACCCTTTTTGCAAAAAGGGTTCCCACAAAAAAAACAAAACAGGAGCGGCAAGCCGCTCCTGTTTACGTTATTTAGCTTAGATCTCGGTAACAACGCCGTGGTTGTCAGCGGAGTACTCCTCAGCGCATACCAGACGGATGGTATCCATGGATGCCTCGGGAGGATTGATGGTGTTGACCATATCGGGGTTCTCGATAAGGGTAGCGAAGTACTTTGCTTCCTTATAGTAACCGTTCTCGGTATCAACCTCAACCTTGTGGGGAACCTCGCCCTCGCCGGAAACGTACAGACCGTCGTCGCGGAGCTGCATAGTACCCTTCTCGAAGTTTACGCGGAAGTTCATGTGGAATACGTCGTCCTGCATGGTCCAGTCGTCCTGTGCGTTAACGACCTTGTTATCATCATAGATGTAGTTGGTGGAAACGGAGTCGTGACCGGAGCCGGGAAGGATGATCTTACCAACGGTAGAAACAGCCTTAGGCAGACCGAAGAGGTAGTTAACCATATCAACGTCGTGAACGTGCTGGTCATGGGTAGCACCACCGCCGCACTCACGCTTGAAGAGCCAACCCTCGTAGCACCATACGGGCAGAGAGCCGCCACGGAAGAAGTACGCACCGGTAACCTCGCCGTAGGTCTTGTTATCAACGTACTGCTTCAGAACCTCGTACTCGCCCCAGAAACGGAGAACCTGACCGATCATCAGTCTCTTGCCGACTTCCTTAGCCTTAGCCATCATGATCTCGCACTCCTCGGGATTCAGACCCATAGGCTTCTCGCAGAGAACGTTGATGCCCTTGTCAAGGCACTTGAGAGTAGCATCCTTATGCATGTAGGTAGGCAGAGCGATGATAACCATATCAAGCTCTTCCTTCTCGATCATCTCTTCGTAGTCGGTGTAGCAAGCGAACTTGGAGAAGTCGATAGCGTCGCCGCCGATAGCGATGTTGAACTTACGCTCGCCGTTCTCGAAACGGGTGGGGTCGATGTCACAAGCAGCAACCAGCTTGATGATCTCGCCTTCGTTTGTAAATCTTACCAGGTTAGCGAGATGGCCTCTACCCATACCGCCGATACCGATTAAACCAGCTTTAACCATTGTATTAAATCTCCTATTTATTAATTATTAGAGAGCGAGGATCTCGTCGAGAGTCTTGCTCATATTGTTAAGGGAAGTCTGGGGGCAGATCTTGTGATAAGCTACCTCGCAGGTGATGTAGTCGTCATAGCCTACCTCACGCAGAGCCTTCATAAGGCGATCCCATCTCATCTGGCCTTCACCCAGGTCAACGAAGGTCTCAAGCAGACCACCGCCGGAAGCGGAAACGAAGTCCTTGATGTGGACCTTCTTGATCCTCTTGCCCAGGATCTCTACCCAGTACTCGGGGAATGCGTTGATCATAACGTTACCTGCATCGAAGTAGGAACCAACGTACTCACAGTCAACAGCGTCGATGAAGTCGCGCATCTCGAATGCGGTGATGAGGAACTTGTTCCAAACGTTCTCGATACCGACGTTGACCTTCATCTCCTCGATGAAGGGCTTCAGCTCGATCATAGCGTTAAGAGCATTGTTGTATGCCTCAACGTAGGTTACGTTCTCGTTAACGGTGCCGGGAACGACCAGAACGGTGTCAGCGCCAAGCTCCTTAGCCTGGGTAACCAGCTCCTTAACGATCTCCTGAGCTCTCTTTCTGTCAGCCTCGTTATTGCTGGTCAGGTGATACTGCCAGTGCAGGTCGGAGACTAAGCTGAGCACGGGAAGGTCAAACTCCTTGGAAAGAGCCTTGATCTCCTCGATCTCCTCAGCGGTGAAGGGATCGGTCAGGTTGAACTCGATGCCCTCGAAGCCTGCAGTCTTGGTCATCTCGAACTCTTCTCTGTGGGAAATGCCCTTAGGCAGAGCAAAGCCCTGATTTAAGCCTTTTTTCATAGTAAAAACCTCTCGTTAAAATTTAATTTCATTATAATTATACTACCACAAAGGGAAGTAAATGTCAACGGGTAATGGTGCCGTCAGCCTCTCTTTTTTCAAGGAAGGTGTTGATGCGGTCTGCGGGAGAGAGCAGATCGGAGATGGTATGGTCCTTATTAAGGGTGTCAACGATTAAGGAGATATACTTACTCATATTGACCTCGATGTACCACTCACGGGTAGAGAGCTCGGGCATACGGTAGATAAGGTCGGTGGTGTATACGCGGTCGATGTAGCCCGCCTCATACGCCTTATCGAATACGTCAAGACCTGCAACGAAGAGACCGAAGGTAGCGAAAACGAAGATGCGCTTAGCGCCGCGCTCCTTCAGCTTCTTACCGATCTCGATAACCGAGTCGCCGGAGGAGATCATATCGTCAACGATGATAACGTCCTTACCCTTAACACTTCTGCCAAGGTACTCGTGCGCCTCGATGGGGTTACGTCCGTCGATGATGACCGAGTAGTTTCTGCGCTTGTAGAACATACCCAGGTCTAACTTCAAAACGGAGGAATAATACATACAACGGTTCATACCACCCTCGTCGGGGGATACGATCATAATGCTTTCTTTATTGAGTGAGAGATTCTTCTCGTTCTTTACCAGAGCCTTTATCATCTGGTAGGTAGCCTGAACGTTGTCGAAACCACCGAGAGGAATAGCGTTCTGCACACGTGCGTCGTGAGCGTCGAAGGTGATGATGTTGGAAACGCCCAGGGTGTGAAGCTCCTGAAGCATCAGAGCACAGTCAAGGCTCTCTCTGGAAGAGCGCTTGTGCTGTCTGCCCTCGTAGAGCATAGGCATAATGACCGACACGCGGCGCGCCTTACCTGCGATAGCGCCGATGATACGCTTAACGTCAGCGAAATGATCGTCGGGGCTCATGGGCACTTCCTTACCGTACATCTTGTAGGTAACACCGTGGTTAAAGGGATCGGTGATGATGTACACGTCGTGGCCGCGAAGTGACTCGTGTAAAAGGCCCTTACCCTCACCCGTACCGAAACGGGGACACTCTGCGGATACGATAAAGCTTTCGTCCGTATTTCTCCAGCGCTTAAGATACTTATCCACTGCGTCGCAGAACTGCTCACAGCCACGCATACTGATAACACTAAGCGGTCCAAATAATTCGTCGTTCATTTTTGTCTTCCACCCTTCATTTTCGCCGATTTGTACAGGTCGGCATAGTACAAACATATTATAACATAACTTGTAAATTTTTTGAATAGTTTTTTGTTCATTTTTTGATATTTTTCTTTATTTTGTCACTAAGTTATGTTACAATGATAAAAAATAACCGCAAGGAGGCTTTTTCAGCAAATGAAAGCTTATGAGCCCAAGTTCTTTATAGTCAAATTTATTATTTTTAACATAGTTAACCTCATCGCCTTTGCCGTTTCCTATTTTCTCGGGGTGCTATCCGGCTTTGCCTTCGGCGAGGGTGACGAATTTATCCGCATAGCCCTTGTGGGCGGCATTTCCTATGCCGTTTTTCTTGCATATAACTTCAACACCACGGTAAATATGAAGGAAAGTAAGCAGACCGTCTCCACCTTTATCATCCGAGAGGTCATCGCCTATGCCGTATTCCTTATTCTACCTACCGTAGCGGCGCATATTATCGGCATAGATAACATAATGAGTAATTTCCTTCTGCACCTGTATCTGCCTAACCTGGTAGGCGCTCACCTGACATGTATACCCGCTCTCGGAGCGCTCCTGCAGACGGCTGTATTCGCCCTTATCATCACCCCTGCACACCTTAAAAACCGCAAAAAGTGGGCGGCGTACCACTTGGAGGAGGAGCGCAAGGCAAGAGAGGATGCAGAATACGCAGAAAAGCTGCTCTCCGAGCAGGAACAAGAAAAAGACCTCGATTGAGGTCTTTTTCTCATTCTATGCTATTCTGCACGCCTATAAAGATGGGGGTTCCTTTTCCGTCCACGATAGCGTAAACAAAGGGGCGGTCAAGGGTGACGAACTCGGGCTCGGGCAGGTCTGCCGCACTGCCTACCACTAACTGTACCACCGTGGCAGCTGCCGCCTTGGTACCGTTTTTGTCTACCTCCATCCTCGCCTTGTGAAGGACGCTGTCGATATAGAGCACCTTCGCATCCTCCTCGCTGATACCGCCGAAGTCCGCTTCTCTAAAAGTGAACGCACGCTTGATGCCCATGGATCTTAGGGCCTCGGCAAGGTCCGTTTCGCTCTCCGCCTCAAAGGTAGGCATAGTGACTACGGTAGTGTTAGTCTTTGCATTCTTTCTAAAGGATACGAAGTCCTCGCCCGTCAAACTCATAGCGTAATCGTAGGCGTCTACGCCCTCCTCGGGAAGCAGAGCAAGGAAGGAATAACCGTTATCTTCATAATACTTATAAAAGCCGGTCACACCCTCCGCTTCTACGTAAGGCATAAATTCACTGCAACGCATCATATCAACAGTCTGCTCGCGTCCGTCGGAGGTGGTAAACGTCCCTTCAAATGGCTCTGAGAAGGGTTTTTCCCACGAGGCATCGAAGAGGATCGTATTAATAAGATACATTACCACTTCATCGGGAATGACCTCTATCATCTTATCGATCTCACCGTCGGTCTTTTCGCTTATCCAGCCGTTGATCTCGTCTTTGGTTTTCTTGTTAAAAGGAGCCTTAAAAATAGAGGCGTTATAGTAATTGACAGTATCGGTGATATAGCTGTCGTTGACTCTGTTCGCATACTTCTCTCTGATCCAGACGGAATTATCTATGGAGAGAGAGGAATTGTCCTTAAGAGAGCGCTTAGTGTAATAGGAAATGAATTTATTGAATTCTTCAAGGCTCATACCGCCCGCCAGCACGTCCAGCATCTCCGTAAGGGTCTCGTTTTCTGCGCCCGTGGCCGCCATACCCATGGCGTACAGTACCGAAAGCGGTGATATAATAGTATTTTCGCAACGGTCTTTGCTCGCCAGTTCCTTCTTTAACAGTTCTACTGCAAAGTCGTTCATTACCGCAATGGTGTCGTCATTCGGCTTACTGATAATGTCGGGGGTATATTCTTTATCTGCGCTGAGCAGTACCACATCGGATACGTGGTCCTCAGCCTGTATTATAGGCTCGGTTGTAGGCACGGTAGGTGCTTCGCTTGCCGTTTCCGTAGGACTACCTGACTTCTCGACCCTGACGGAGCAACCGCCAAGACACAGACAAAATGCTAAAAACAGTAAAATTACTTTTTTCATAAAAGGTACCTCCTATATTATTTCACCTCGGTGCCGCCCCACTCAATTACGGTGAAGCCTTCCCTCTCGGGGGATACCAAACTCTGCTCCGGGATATCAACAAACTCATCCGAGCGCTTCCACGCCATAAACACACGATTCACCGTGTCGGGTGCGGGCGTTACCGCAAGGTCTGCCGCGTCGGTATAAACCTCGCCCTGGAAGGAGATCACGTTATATGGGTTGATCTCCATAAGCGGCAACCAATAAACGATAAATTCATTTGCCTCACGACGGTTTAAGCCCAATTTCTCAAGGGCGCTCTCAAGGAACGCGGCGGTGTCCTCTCCCTTTACGCAAAAGCCGTGGGAGAAGTCGTACTCCGCGTCGGTCTCCCCTTCCCAATAGAGGTAATAATACGTCTTTCCGTTTTCATCCGTAAGGGTACCGTCGGGGGCTGCGCTGACATTCCAGCCGTCATTATACTTTGGGTATGTGCAGGTGAGCTCTCCCTTAAGGGTAAGGCTCACCGATACCTCGGTCTGCTCTTCGGGATAGAGATATATCACGGGCTTGTATGCCACAAATGGAGGCCCGTCGGGATGCTCCGGGATGCTTTCCTTAATAGACTTAAGATCTGCTTCGTAGCGGGCGCTCGCTTCATCATAATAAGCGTTTTCGTAGGCGCAATCCACTATATCACCTACACACCATCCCTTTGGATATACTCCGTTAAGCTTAAACTCTTCGCCTGTCATGGAATACCTGACGAAAAAACAATCGGAATATACACGAGTAATAACCAGATCTTCTCTCGTGTCCGGCTTCACAGCCGTGGCACTTTCCTTATCAAGCCAATTATGGGCGTACTCGCAGTCAATAGTGCTTTCTCTCGAGGGTGAAACCTTGACCGCCTTTACCTGCGCAGGGTACGACTCCATTATGCCTCCCTCGTAGGTCACATCTACTATATCAAAGAGCTCCACTTCGCAGTCTAAGCCCGCTATACTAAAGCTGATCCTGTCACAGCCAACGTCATTTGTTATGGGCTCCACTAAAAGCGAATCACCGTTTTTCTGCAGCACAACACAGACGAAGGAATTCTCTTCACCCACGGCAGCCGCCTGCTCGGTGGTCATATCCTCCTTGCCTGAACACGCCGAAAGGCACAGGCAAAGGATCAAAAATATTATAGATAATCTTTTCATGCTCCTGCCTCCGTCAAGTCTACTATTTCTTTCATGGTCAGATAGTAGCCGATAAGACCCGTCTCGTCGTAAGCACGGAAGTCGTCATCGTCCACCTCGTAAAATATGCTGGAGCCGCCATTGGTAAGGCGCAGCGCCTTTTCTCCCTTCTTTAAGAAGAAGACTCCCCTGTCGCATTGCGCCAGAGCTTCATACCGCACCTTATCCTCTAAGCAGAAAACAAAGCTGATTTGATCGGCATCCTCACCCTTGAGCATATCTATCACCGACAGGGTGCACAGTATACTGTCACCCACGCTCTCGAAGGACTCTATCTGCGCGTATACAACTACGTCAGAGCCCTTCACAGCCACGCTATCACCTACCGGTGTGCCGGTAACAGGTGTGCCGAAGTTGATCGAGCCCTTATTGGGGATGTCATCCGGTGTACCAACTATGGGATTCCCTTTTTCGGGAAATTCCGTCACGGGAGGTGCGCCAACGACTTTGTCCTTATAGGGCAGCGACGTGGGTCCACTCACCTTATACTTATTCCAAATGCCCACTCCCACGCCTACGGCAACGCACAGCATGGCACATGCCGAGGCGACCGCAGCTATGGCTTTTCGTCTTTTCTTCTGCTTTGTCAGATACTCATCACGACGGGCAAAGACCTCTGCCGCTATTTCCTTATAATCCTTCATAGGTGAAGTTCTCCTCCTCTAACTTTGTCTTTAGCGCTTGCCTCGCCCGATATACCAGGGTCTCGGTGGCTCCAAGCGAGCGACCCAACAGCGCGGCACATTCCTTTAAGGGTAACTCCTCGAAATATGCAAGCCACAGCACCTGTCTGTACTCGGCCTTAAGGGCGCCCATGGCTTTATGCAGGGTGCACTTATCTTCATCCTTCAGGTAATCCCGCTCTACCTCCTCGGTGGAGGCAAGGATGATGAGTTCATCCACGGGGACGTCCACCGTGGGTCTACGCCTGCGAAGATGATCGAGGGCGGTATTACGCCCTATGGCATACAGCCACGTCTTAAAGGAAGACTTGCCCGAAAAGCGAGGCCTTTTCGTCACCAGCTTTACGAAGGTGTCCTGCATCAGGTCTTCCGCTATAAAGATATTGTTTACAAAGCCGTTAAGGTACAGCATAAGGCCGTCCTTATAGTCCCTTATGATGTCCTCAAATGCGCTGTCCTCTCCTGCGAGGAAACGGCGGTAGCTACTTTCACCGTTATCCATGGGACGACCTCCCTTCCGTGCCTTCACCTATTAGTCGCACTTTTCTTAAAATCCTCACACTTATTTTAGCATATTTTTATAAACAAAACAACACCGCCTTTAGGCAGTGTTGTTTCGTTGAATTTGAGCGGGACAGCTCCCTCGCCTCTCAGCCTTTCCTCTTTAGTATTCAGTCTTTTAACAACTCAAAAGACCGATGATCACGCAGACCGTTAAACCGCGATTCTTCAAGATAATCATAGAACAACTGCGTCATCGGCACCCCCTCATTACCATACCATTCACGCGTATCTTCTTCAACATGATCAAACCAGGGTGCCGTATATTTGTAAACCCCGGGATTCAAAAAAACGATCTCATCAAACGCTTTTGCATACTTCTTCATTTCAGCCAGAAAAGTGCAAATCTGTTCTGCCGAAATATTTGACTCATACTTAAGTATATAATTGACCTTCTTCCTTACGGCGTGATACAAGTGAGAATTAAAGTGAAGGTAATTCTCATCCGGCACCATAACATTTAAAATATCACGAATAAGATCGGAATACACCTCAGGCATTAAAGACAGCTCCCAAAGAATATTTTCAACTTGACTCAAAATTCTTTTTTGCTTATAAATAAGTAATTCTTCACCATCTAAAATATTCTCCAATACCGCATCCCGTGAAACCATCGTTTGCTTAGGAAGCATCTCTGCATACTTTCTCGCTTCATCCTTGCGTCCTCGCCAGCCAAGCAACTGGGTAATTCCTACTATTGCGTTCCCTCTTATAATGTCATCCTTACAGTTTTTTATTACGGCGGCAAACAGTTTAATTGCTTTCTCCTGCTCTGCTACATATCTATCATTGTCCTCATGTTCAAATGAGCGATTAGACACCACCCAAGCCAGATCGTTCAACCATTTCATATCTCCGGGATATTCAGTTATCGCAAGCTCACATATTCTTTGGCGCTCCGCCAAATCTTCAGTCATATAGGTGCGATCATACGCCTCTTTGAGTTCTTCATATCTATTATCAGCTTCGTCATCGGTTATTCCAAGCAACTCATCGGCGGAAATGCGAAAGATCTTCGTGATGGGAATAATCAATGACAAATCAGGACTCGACACGTCGGTTTCCCATTTAGAGACCGTTTGAAACGTGACGTTGAGACACGAAGCAAGCTGTTCCTGCGTCATATGATTCTTTTGTCTGTATTCCTTTATCTTTTCTCCTATAGATCTCATATTTATATTTTCCTTACAAAGTTTATTCCGATCCGGTTCGGTGCTTTTATTATAGCTAAAAAACATCTCAAAAACAATAACGCATTTTTCGAGCGCAACTCGAATTTGAGGTGAATAAATGCGTGATTTTGCAACTTGGTTTATAAAAATGCCGAGAGCGATCATTTGATCACTCCCGGCGATAATGATTATTCTTATCAAACAAACGCTATGTGCAAACATATTCAGAACCAACTTACAGTTGACGGCAACCCCAAGCCTTCCCCAGTGGGGGAAGGGGGACCGACGGCGAATGCCGTTGGTGGATGAGGTGTCTGATTACTTTTTCAGTTCCTCCCACTTTATATCAAGATTATTTAAAATATTTGAGCACACTACGTCAAACGCGGTATTTATCTCTCGGTTTTTATATCTCAAAACCTTTATACCCCACTTAGCCAAGTCCTCGGTTCGCTTCTGATCGTATTCTTTATTCTCAGGCTGTGAATGTTGAGAACCGTCAACCTCTATAACAGTCTTTCTGCTAGCGATATAGAAATCAACAATGTAGTTTTCTATATTGTGTTGGCGCCTAACATTGCATGGAAGCTTCTTTAGCAGATCATACCAAAGGTGTTTTTCTTCAGGTGTCATGTCTTTCCTTAACTGCTTAGCATTCGACACCAGTTTTTTGTTGTATGGAATCATTTTGACACCTCATCCACCACGCTTACGCGCGGTCCCCCTTCTCCCGCTGGAGA
>JAZQCR010000140.1:0-9202 GCA_045546375.1 Eubacteriales bacterium
GCCGGATATATACCCTGCGAAGCAATGCTTCTTGAAAGTACGGTTGTAGCAGCAAGGTGGGCAAAGGTCGTAGCCGGAGCAGGGTCTGTCAGGCCGTCCGCAGGCACGTAAACTGCCTGAATGGAAGTGATAGAACCCTTCTTTGTGGATGTGATCCTCTCCTGTAGTGCGCCCATCTCTGTTGCCAAAGTAGGCTGATAACCAACGGCAGAGGGCATACGTCCGAGAAGCGCGGAAACCTCACTACCCGCCTGAGTAAATCTGAAAATATTGTCGATAAAGAGCAGTACGTCCCTTCCCTCGCTATCGCGGAAGTACTCCGCCATAGTAAGACCCGAAAGGGCTACTCTCATACGTGCTCCGGGAGGCTCGTTCATCTGACCATAAACAAGCGCGGTATTACTGATAACGCCCGACTGCTTCATCTCGTTATAGAGATCATTACCCTCACGGGTACGCTCACCTACACCGGAGAAAACGGAGATGCCACCGTGTTCTTTCGCAATATTATTGATAAGCTCCATGATAAGTACGGTCTTACCGACTCCCGCACCGCCGAATAGTCCGATCTTACCACCCTTGGAATAAGGACAAATAAGGTCGATGACCTTGATACCGGTCTCGAATATATCGGCAGAGGTGGAGAGCTCCTCATACTTAGGAGCGGGACGGTGAATATTCCATCTCTCTTCGGTCTCGGGTGTAGGAATATTATCGACGGCATCACCAAGTACGTTGAAGATGCGCCCTAAAGTCTCCTTACCAACAGGAACACTGATAGGTGCGCCGGTGTCGGTAACGTCAACTCCTCTCTGCATACCGTCGGTAGAAGCCATCGCGATGCAACGGGCAGTATTGTCACCAATATGCTGCGCGACCTCGACGGTAACCGTCTTCTCACCGACCGGAATGGTAAGAGCATTTAGGATCTCAGGCAATTCGCCCTCATTAAAGCGGACGTCTACCACAGGACCCATGACCTGTATAACTTTTCCGATAGTCTTTCTATCCATCATTCACCTCTAAAAATTGCCGCTTCCTGCGACGATCTCGGTTATTTCCTGGGTAATAGCACCCTGACGTGCACGATTGTACTCAAGGCTGAGGTCGTCAATCATCTGCTTTGCATTCTTACCCGCAGAGTCCATAGCCATACGGCGCGCAGCCACCTCGCAAGCGAAGCTCTCGCGCACACAGGCCGTCAGTATGCCTGCAACGTATTCTCTGACGGTAAGATTCAAAACGGTAAGATGATCGGGTTCGTACACGGTGCTTGCATTACCTGCCTCATTACCTTTAGTAAGAGGCAATAGCCATTTGATCTTTGCTTCCTGAGTCATAACCGAATGATACTCGGTATATATAACGCCCAACTTATCATACTTACCATCGGCAAAATCAGCGCAAAGCTCTTCGGCATATGCATACGCATCATCGAAGGAAAAATGCTCGGAGGATTTTACCTCTCCTGCCATTCTGTCGCAAGCGCGCTTGCCGAGGGGGATAAATTCCGCACCTTCATAATCGCGGCAAAGCCTAAAAACATTTGCGTTATATCCACCTGCCATACCTCTGTCACCGGCAATAACAATAATACGGGCTCTTCCCTCTTCAGAAATCCTCATATAAGGACTCTTCTGGGACTCGCAGTCAGCAGTCAGCAAAGAAATTGCCTTTTCAAGGGAAGCGGTATACTCTCTTGCCTTAAGCATAGCTTCGTTTGCTCTCCTTATCTTGGAGGACGCTACAAGCCCCATTGCTTTTGTTAGCTGCAGAGTGGAATTTACGCTCTTAATACGCACACGCAGTGCTTTTGTATTAGCACCCATGCTTATACCTGTACTGTGGATAAAATATCCTTAAGTGCCTGCTCGTCTTCGTCATCGAAGTAACCGCACTCAACGCGCTCGAGCCAGCCGCCGTACTCATTCTCAAGTTTGGCAAAGAGACGAGCTTCATACTCGTGCACACGGGAAACCTCGACCGCGTCGAGATAACCCTTGATAACCGCGTATACTATTGCAACCTGACATCCCACGCGAACGGGTGCGTTTCTTCCCTGCTTTAATACCTCGACGATTCGCTCGCCAAGAGCAAGTCGAGCCTTGGTATCAGCATCAAGATCGCTTCCAAACTGCGCAAAAGACTGAAGCTCGCGATACTGGGAATATAAGAGCTTAAGCTCGCCGGATACCTTCTTCATACCCTTAAGCTGAGCGGAACCTCCTACACGGCTTACAGAGATACCGGGGTTGATCGCCGGCATAATTCCCGAGTGGAACAGCTCTGTTTCCAGGAAGATCTGACCGTCGGTAATAGAAATAACGTTAGTAGGAATATAGGCAGATACGTCGCCTGCCTGAGTTTCGATAATAGGCAGAGCTGTGATAGACCCTCCACCGTATTCGGGTGCAACACATGCAGCGCGCTCAAGAAGACGGGAGTGCAGATAAAATACGTCACCGGGATATGCTTCACGACCCGGAGGACGTCGAATAAGCAGAGAAAGTGCTCTGTAAGCTACAGCATGCTTACTTAGATCATCGTAAACGATAAGCACGTCCTTGCCCTGCTCTCGGAAATATTCAGCCATAGCGCATCCGCTATAGGGTGCGATGTACTGAAGGGGTGCGCTCTCTGCAGCGGTAGCGGAAACAACGATAGTGTTTGACATAGCGCCGTTGCGCTCGAGCTCAGAAACAAGCTGAGCAACTGTTGTACTTTTCTGTCCGATCGCTACGTAGATACAGATTACTCCGGAATTCTTCTGGTTGATTATGGTATCAATAGCTATTTCGCTCTTACCTGTCTGTCGGTCACCGATGATAAGTTCACGCTGACCGCGTCCAATGGGTATCATACTGTCAATAGCCTTAATACCGGTCTGCAGAGGAACGCTTACGCTCTGTCTCTCGATTATACCGGGAGCCTCACTCTCGATAGGACGAGAGGCAGTGGTATCAACAGGGCCTCTGCCGTCAATCGGCTCACCTAAAGCGTTAACAACTCTGCCGAGGAGAGCTTCACCTACGGGTACGGATAAGACCTCACCCGTTCTCTTAACAGTAAAGCCTTCACGTATGCTGCTTTTATTCGAGAGCACAGCAACAGAAACAGTCTCTTCCTCGAGATTCTGCGCCATACCGAAGCTTCCGTCTTCAAAGACAAGGAGCTCGTTAGCCATACATCTCTCAAGGCCGTATACACGCGCAATACCGTCACCCACCAGAATTACCTTACCTATTTCGGTTAGCTCGGTGCGTGCCTTATAGTTCTCTATCTGTGTTTTTATAATATTACTAATCTCTTGAGGACTCTTCATTCACTCATTACTCCACTTGCATTTTCTAGGCGACCCGAAAGGCTACCGTCAAGAAGTTGATCGTCCAGGCGAACCTTAATACCGCCAATGAGACTCTTGTCTTCAACATACACAGCGTCTACCGCCTTACCGCTTACACGGGAAAGCTTTTCGACGAGCTTTTCCTTCTGTGCGTCTGTCAAAGGATATGCATAATAAACCGTAGCGATAGTACGATTTTCAAAGATGCGAACCAGCTCCTTGTAATCGGCGACACAGTCATCAAACTGATTGATATGTCCATGCTCACACAAAAGCTTAACAAAAGCAATAAGCTCATAGCTAAATCCTGCAAGTGCCTCATCAATAAGCGCAAGACGCTCGGACTTCGGTATAGCAGGAGAACGAAGTATACCGATATACTCAGGACTCAATTCAAAAGCATTTTTTATCGCATCAAGACCTACGTCAAATTCCTTAACGCAGTTGTTTTCTCTTCCTAACATAAACAGTGCGGTAGCGTATCCTTTACTGATATCAGTCATTTGATTCACCTATCTCGTTAATAAAGGAATCGATAAGATCGGTATGATCATCAGCCTTGATCTCACGCCCAAGAATCTTTTCGGTAAGACGTGTGGAAACGTCAACGATCTCACCTTTGATCAGATCTTCAGCTCGCTTAAGCTCAAGCTCTGCATTCTTCTCCGCCTTATTGATTATGCTATCCGCCTCATTTCTGGCATCGGAAAGGATCTCCTTCTCCCTTGCTTTAGCTATTCCGACCGCATTCTCAATAATGGAATCAGCTTCAGCCTTAGCCTCGGACAAGCGCTCCTCGTAAGCCAGCTTATCGGCAATAGCTTCATTTTTAGCCTGTTCAGCTTCGATATATTTATCATCGATAGACTTCTGCCGGGCATCCAGCATATTCTGAACGGGCTTATATAGAATCTTCTTAACGATCAAAAAGATGATAAGCAGATTCAAAAGGGATGCGACTACCTGCCATATATTTACGGAAATTACGTCTAATGATTGCATAAATCTTTATACCAAACGATTATATCGACTTAACGGCCTCAAGTAAAACGTCAACCATTATGTTAGGTGCAACAAAGATAAGAAGTATCGCAATAACAAGAGCGTAAAGACCTGTAGTTTCTGCAATAGCACAACCCATGATCATGGTGGTGGTAACAGCACCCTTGCTCTCGGGCTGACGTCCGATAGCTTCACAAGCGGAAGCAACAGCCTGACCCTCACCGATACCGGGGCCGATACCGGCGATCATGGCAATACCTGCACCAAGTGCACAACAACCTAAAATAAGACCAATTGCGAGTTCTAACATGATAAATTCCTCCGAATTTTATTTTAATTTATTATTTAGCCTTCTTGGCTAATCTTTTCTTTTGTCTTAACTCATAGTCCTCGGCAGGAAAAGCCAAGGATATATTGAGCATAGTTAACATAGCGAATATGAACGCCTGCAAGCATCCGCTGAAAATGTCAAAGTAGAGCGAGAATACGGCAGGAATACCTATTTGAAACAGTGGTATGTCTGCAAGGAAACCGGGCAATGAACCCATTACCATAGATGATAGTCCCATAAGAGCCGCACTTAAAAGTACCGAAACCACAGAGCCCGACAGAACGTTGCCGTAATGACGGAATGCCATTGAAAGAGGAGTTGAGATCTCTCCGATCAAATTGATCGGCGCAAGGATCGGAATGGGCTCAAGCAGTCCCTTAACGTAGTACCATATACCGCACTTCAACTTATAGTACATAATTATAATAAAAACAAGGATCGCCCAGCCGGCAACGACGTTAACATCGGAAGTTGGTGGGAACAATCCGAAAAGCGAGAGCAAACTGGAAAAACCGGAAAGTGCCATTATGGCAATTATAAACGGAGTAAAGGACTTAAAGTACTCGCCCATATTCTCGTGAACAAGTCCCTTGACCTTTTCAACGATCATCTCGGCAAAATGCTGACGCTTTAGTTCAACGCGTTCAGTAACACCGTGAGATATATACAGACAGAAAAACAGTATCGTTACTGTTACAAGCCACGAGTTTATCTGTGCCTCGGTTATGAGAAAATCCTGCAACGGCATCGGGATCTCGAGAAATATCCTGGCACCACTAACGGAAATTCCGTCGGACAGCGGCTTCGTCAGTAGGTTCAGAACGATACCGCAGGCGATAGGCACAATCATCATTACAATGTAAAATATATCCAGTATCCTAAATTTTAACGATGTTTTCAAGATCAGTTATCCTTAACTAAACGTGAGATAATGAACACTGCGACCCCGTTGAATAAAAACGGAATTACAACTGCATACGGATTAAAAACAGGGACGAGAAAACCAACGACCGCAAAAGCCAGCATCATCAAAAGTCGCATCCTCTGCGACATAGCTATCAACCTTTTCGCGTCGTCTTTTTCACGCTGAACAGCAGACTGAACCGTGATACAAAGCAAAAAGAAATTCAGAACTGAAGCAATGTATCCGAGAAAGTTTCCAAACAACACGCCAATGTCCCAAATGCCTAACAAAAGGAACACAGATTGCATTAAAAGACTGAGCACGAGATCAATGCAAGCGACACGAGAAATATTCTTGATAATTGCAGGCTCTACGTTCTTCATCAAAATCCCCCATTTTAATTTCCTATTAATTATAGCACAATTCCCACTTACTATCAAGCACTAAAAGCTCCTAAAAATTAATTTGTCGGATTTCACATATTATAGGCAAATAAATTATGAAAAATTAACAAAACCTTCGCCGCAGGCGAAGGTCAGTAATTTATTTATCAGTAATTTATTTATTCATATACTTTTTGATAGCGTCAAGAGTTTCATCGCTGATAACGTGCTCTATCCTGCACGCATCCTTTGCAGCAACCTCACCGTCAACCCCGATCAAAGCCAAAAACTCAGACAGCACTGTATGCCTTTCAAATATCTTTCTGGCAGCTTCCCTACCGGCGTCGGTCAAAGTAAGTAGCCCGTCATCAGCCATATTCAGATAGCCGCCGCGCTTCAAGAGACCTACCGCACGACTTACACTGGGTTTAGAAAATCCCATATGCTCAGCAACGTCGATGCTGCGAACGGAATCAGAACGCTCTGTAAGCACGTATATTGTTTCAAGATACATTTCGGCAGATTCATGCAAACTCATCTTACGATCCTCCTTGAATTAATAATATTGTACCATAGAACATATTTATTTGCAAGAGGAGAAAAATTTGCATTTTTAGGTGAAAAAATTTATAGAATAGTATTGACAAATCTTTCACGAAGTGGTAATATATTGCCAGTTAGCAGAGGCTAATCAAGATCATTACATTCAATTCGGAGACATAAAATGACCCTTTTGCAGGCAGAAGAAGGAAAAGAGTATATAATTCAGCGTATAGGTACGGATGATGAGGAGATGGATGCGTTTCTCTTCTCTCTCGGCTGCTACAGCGGAGAGCCTATCACCGTGATCTCTCACTTGAAGGGCGGTTGCATCGTCTCCATCAAAGATGGTAGATATACCATCGACAACCAACTGGCGGAAGCCATCGTTATTTAAAAAGCGATCGGCATATCCGCCCATTAATATCAAGTCGAGTTAGCGGCAACTAACTCCATCGAAATTGTTATTAATTACTCACATATTCCAGGAGGAACACACAATGAGAATCGCCCTTACGGGTAACCCCAACAGCGGAAAGACAACCATGTACAATGCCCTTACCGGTCGCAACGAAAAGGTCGGTAACTGGGCAGGCGTTACCGTAGAAAAGAAGGAGCACCCCATCAAGAAAAGCTACTATAGCGGAAATGAAGAGTTGATAGCTGTTGACCTTCCCGGTGCATACTCTATGTCGCCCTTCACATCCGAAGAGAGCATCACCAGTTCTTACGTTAAGAACGAGAATCCCGACGTTATCATCAACATCGTGGACGCTACGAATCTTAGCCGAAGCCTATTCTTCACTACCCAGCTTTTAGAGCTCGGCATCCCCATGGTGGTTGCTCTTAACAAGGCTGATATCAACAAAAAGAAGGACAATAAGATCGACACCGCCGCCCTTTCGACAGAACTGGGTTGCCCTGTTGTTGATACCATTTCCACGTCTGCCGACGGCCTTACAGACGTTATTAAAACTGCTATGGACCAGATAGGCAAGCCTCAGTCTGCACCCTATACTCAAGGCGATATCGATCTGACTGATAAGGCTGTGGTTGTTGCCGCAGACAGAAAGAGATTTGAATTCGTAAACAAAATCGTAAAAAAGGTCGAGACCCGCAAGGTCCTCACCAAAGATAAGGGCTTCCAGGATAAGATCGACGCAGTTCTCACAAATAAGTGGCTGGGTATCCCGATCTTTGCTGTCGTAATGTTCCTTGTTTTCCAGATCTCTCAGGCTTGGCTCGGAGTTTGGATCGCTGAAGGTATCGAATTTGAGAACGGAACATCCATTCCGGGCCTGGTAACTCTCATCGGTGAGTTCAAAGGGCTTGTAGAGGGCTGGATGTCCGGCGCGAACGTTCTCCTTCAAGCATTTGTTCTTGAAGGCATCATCGAGGGTGTTGCTGCAGTTGTTGGCTTCCTTCCTCTCGTTATGGTCATGTATTTCCTTATCGCGCTCCTTGAGGACTGCGGCTACATGGCACGTGTTTCCGTCGTGCTTGACCCCATCTTCAAGAAGGTAGGTCTTTCCGGTAAGTCCGTTATTCCTTTCGTTATCGGTACGGGCTGCGCCATCCCCGGCGTTATGGCGTGCCGTACCATAAAAAACGAACGTGAGCGTAGAGCGACCGCTATGCTTGCACCTTTTATGCCATGCGGCGCTAAGCTTCCTGTTATCTCACTTTTTGTTGGTGCTTTCTTCCCGGAAAACGCGTGGGTGGGAACTGCCATGTATTTTGTTGGCATCCTCATCATTCTTGTGTGTGCTTTTATAATTAACCAGATAGCAGGCTACAAGGCAAAAAAGTCATACTTTATCATAGAACTGCCCGAATATAAGACCCCCAGCTTTTGGCGCGCCTTCAAGTCTATGTGCGGACGCGGCTGGGCATACATAGTTAAGGCCGGCACTATCATCCTGGTATGTAACTTCGCAGTTTACCTGATGCAGAACTTCAGTTGGAGCCTGCAGATGGTCGAAAACCCCGATGAATCCATACTTGCCACCATCGCTAACCCCATTGCATTCGTTATAGCGCCCATCGTAGGTGTGGTTGCATGGAAGTTGGCTGCAGCTGCAGTTACCGGTTTCATTGCCAAGGAGTGTGTCGTAGGTACTCTTGCCACATGCTTCGCCTTTGAAGCTATCTTGGATGAAGACCTCGTTGAGATCGCTGAAGGCGCTGACGCCCTTATAGCCGGCAACGCGATGGGAATCGGTGCGGTTGCAGCTCTCGCGTTCTTAATGTTTAACCTATTTACACCCCCCTGCTTTGCAGCGATCGGTGCTATGAACTCCGAGATCAAGAGCAGAAAGTGGTTTTTCGGCGGTATTGCACTTCAATTTTCCGTCGGATACACAGTAGGCTTTTTGACCTTCTTCTTCGGCAGTCTCTTTACCGGTAGCAGCATGGGCGAGACCTGGATGCCTGTTCTCGGATGGGCCGTTATAGCGGTGATCGTTGCTGTTATATGCGGCATCATCATCAACAACAGAAATAAATTCAAAGCTGAAAGTGCGCTCAATGCAAAAAAAGCCGCCGATAAACTCAGCGCAAAAGTATAAATATGTAATTAAAGGAGAGTATCATTATGGCACCGATCGATCTCATCATTATCGCCGTGATAGCAGTGATCATAGGGTCAGCATGCTTCTATATCTATAAAGCTAAAAAAAGCGGAAAGAAATGCATCGGCT
>JAZQCR010000141.1:0-7554 GCA_045546375.1 Eubacteriales bacterium
CTTGCCATCGATTTTCATGTTCTTTGTTTGCAGCTTCAGATAGCTTCGTTTGCTGCAAAGGAAGAGAAGGACCCACACACAGGAGATTGTCTGGGAAAGAATCGTAGCAAGGGCAGCGCCCTTTACACCCATATGAAAGCCGAAAATAAAGATGGGATCCAGAATGATGTTGCTGATTGCACCGATGAGCACCGTCACCATACTGACTTTGGTAAAGCCCTGGGCGGTGATGAATGCGCCCATTCCCAGGGTCAACTGGACGAATACCGTGCCGATAGCGTAGATATTCATATAATTCGTGGCAAAATCTATGGTATTTTCGCTTGCGCCGAAGGCTAAGAGCAGATCTTTATTCCATATAAGCAAAACTGCAGTCAGCAGAGCGGAGATGATAAGCTGAAGGGTGAAGCAACCGCCCAGTATCTTTTCCGCCGCATCCTTATCGCCCTTGCCCATATAGATGGACGCCCTTGGCGCACCGCCGGAGCTGATGAGAGCCGCAAAAGCGGAAATTATCATAATTATCGGCATACAAACGCCAACACCGGTAAGTGCCAGACTGCCGTCCCCCGGCATATGACCGATATAAATACGGTCAACGATGTTATAAAGCATATTGATAAGCTGAGCTACTACCGTGGGAAGCGCAAGCCTGAACAGAAGCTTCCCTATGGGCGCAGAGCCCAACAATTCTTTGTTGTCTTTCATTTTATCTCCTGCGGGATCTATTTGGCTAGGGTTTGAATGCTCACCCTAAGTTAAATAATACCGCAAAATCCCCTTACAGTCAACGAAGTAATTGTGAATTCTTTGCACGATTTATATTAAAGGTTACCGCCCGCCACACAGTCGGTGCGAACATATCCCGTTTGCGGTGCCCGAAAAAAATCATCGGGCGCCACGCGCTGATCCTCGATTTTTTCGACCGCGGCACCCGCTTATGCCTCCCTTCATCCGCCACCGGCGGCGGTCGGCAACGCGCCCCAACGAGCGACCCTCGTCGTGCATAACCCGGAGTGATAAGCACCAATTATATACTTTGCAGATTATAAACAGAAAAGAGAACACCGTTTGGTGTTCTCTTTTCTGTTTCTGGCATGTAGCACCGAAAAAGATATCAAGGTTGAAACTGACCAACAAAAACAAATTTATCGAAGGCCTTGTGTACATTATATTAAATGCATACAAGTATCTTCTATATAAACAACCTGCCCATCAGCAAGGTTAATTTTATCGATAGCACTTGGTAATTCTAATATTTCAGCACCGTCCCAATGGGGGATGATAGGATTGTCAATAATATGTAATCCATCTTCTAAATTTCCAGCCGCGTACATACTACCTGCGCTAATTCCAACATACACAAGACCATTATAAATTGCATCCTTGAGTATTCTATCAAATCCAGTTCTGACCATTTCATGACATAGTACAGAACTATCACCGCCACTAACAAAAACCGCATCAAATGATTTCAATTCCTCAAGGGTTAATAACCTAGTAATCATATACGGCTCTTTAATATATGCCGAATATGTCCTCTTGTAATCTTTTGAAAGAATTAATTCTAGATTATATACTAATATGTTTTCATGATGAATTCCCATTAATGAAAACTCGTGAAAACATACTGCAATGCCTTCTCTTGCACCGTCTGTTGCAATTCCAGCAGTAGGAATATAAAGTACTTTCACATCTTCTGGACGCTTTCCTATAATATCAAAAAATTTCTTCTTCATATCGTTTGATAATCCACAAGATGTAAGAAATAAATGTCTCCCGCTCATATTTTCTCCTTCTCTATAAATTACGGTTTATCGAACTGATTATATCATATAATTGTCGATTTTTCCACCCAATATTGATCTGGCGTATAGTTTAAGTTCTCCCCAAAGGTCGTTTTGGGGAAATAATATCTTTTAAATTGCATCTTGAAAAATGGCATAACAAAACCCCGAAACCGCTGTGGTTTCGGGGTTTTTCGAACCGATATCTTTTTCGGTTCGCATTATGGTTACACAGATATGCCCGCCCGCCATACAGTAGGTGCGAACATATCCCCCTCGTCGTGCATAACCCGGAAGGTCACAGAGAAGTGCAGCTCATACCCGTGACCGGAAACGAAAAAGACACCCGACGGGTGTCTTTCGTTGGGGGCAAGTTGCACCAAAAAAGATATCAGTTATCATTCTTTGGTACAGTATCTCGTGTAACTTGTAAACTTCAAATTCACACCGAGTGAACGTGCCAAGTCAGCAATGGTACTTTCATCATCGTCGGTGTACCAACATCCACTTATCACACTGTCAATTTTGCTGAACCCGGCAAGCACAGTATCTTCATATAAATCTTCAAATACATCGGGGCGTTTTTGGGTCAAAACCCTTTGTGATTCTTCGGGGAGAGCTGCAAGGGTTTCTTTGTTTACAAAACCTGTTGATGTAATTAGTTTGCCACCGTGCTTCAATACTCTGAAAGCTTCTTTTAAGGCTTTTGCCTTTAGACCTTCGCAATTACCAATGCCTCCGCCATCCGAAATGATGTCAATGCTGTTATCTTTGAAAGGCATATTGCAAAAATCGAGAGCAGCGTAATAGATACTGGGCGAATCAAGCGATTTGTCTAAGAAGGATTTCCATTCACGAACAACCGTCGGAGAAAGATCGCTGATTATAATTGTGGCATCTGGATTTGCTTTGAGAATGTAAGGCATATATCCACCACCTGGACCTGCACCGATTTCAAGAATGATTCCATCACAAGAAGCAATCTGTTTCCCTACGTCATCCATATAGGCGTTGGGGGTCCTTGAATATTCCCAGTTACGCTTGATCCATTTGCCGGTTTGTATTTCATTTGCCCATTCGATATTGTAATCTCGTTCCTGTTCCGGCACAAAGTAGGCTATTCCATCAGGTTCGATTTCTCTGCCGGTCAATTCGGAAATCAGGTCAACATCTTCTAGCATTTCGTTAATTACAACCTTGTACAGATGGGACAGCTCCAAAAGTATATCAATATCCGGCACTGCATTTCCGCATTCCCATTTTGAGACGGCTTGCGATGTAACGCCGAGCTTTTGGGCTAAATCCGTTTGTGATATACCTGCTTTTTTCCTGAGTACAGAAATTCTTTTTCCGAAATGGACTTTGTTTATCATAAACTCACACCTTTTCTTTCGAAGTGTCTATATTATATCATAAAATCAATCGCAAGGAAAGCGACAGTTGGTTTCAATGATTAGAATATATACAACTGCTAGTTGGATTTTATTCAAATCCATCAGAATAGTCGATTTTTGGGATAATATCTTTTTGTTTTGATTGTTTTACAATTTCCAAAAAACGATAAAACATCGCCCGCCACACAGTCGGTGCGAACATATCCCCGTCCAGCCGTGTGTCGCGCGTCGGCGCTCCGACGGAGCTCCGCTTGTCGCACTCGCACTTTGTGGACTTCGTTCACAAAAAACAGTTATCAACTGTTTTTTGCTCCTCACCCAACGAGCTACGCTCGTCGTGCATAACCCGGAGGTCGTAGAGAAGTGCAGTTCATACCCGCGACCGGAAACGAAAAAGACACCCGAGTGGGTGTCTTTCGTTTCTGGTTGCGGAGATAGGACTTGAACCTACGACCTCCGGGTTATGAGCCCGACGAGCTACCAACTGCTCTACTCCGCGATATATTTGTGGAAATGGTGCCGCTGACCGGAATCGAACCGGTACGGTATTGCTACCGAGGGATTTTAAGTCCCTTGCGTCTACCTATTCCGCCACAGCGGCATTCATTACCGCCATAGTATGATACCACAACCGCCCCTAAATGTCAATACCTTTTTTACTTTTTATTTTTTAACTTTGGCTTTTTATTTGGGAGTTTTTGTGGTACAATAGTCTTGTATAAATATTATATGAAACGAGGTAATCTATTATGCCCTACATTGACACAAAATTAAATTTCAAACCCACAGATGAAAACATCGTAAACATCAAAAGCAAGCTGGGTGAGGCTATCGCCATTTTCCCCGGTAAGACCGAGCAGTATCTGATGTTAAATTTCGACACCGACTGCCGTATGTTCTTCGCAGGGAAGGATGATTTTAGGATGGCTATGATCGAGGTAAAGGTCTTCGGCTCCATCGACACCTGCGACGAGATGACTTCGGCTATTACAGATATTTTCTCAACAGAGCTTGGCATCGCTCCCGATAAGATCTACGTTAAGTACGAAGAGTGCTACTACTGGGGCATGGGCGGAACGAACTTCTGATAAATATCAGCCACGTTTACCTTGGAGGAAAATATGAGATTTTTAATGAGAGCTGTCAGCCTGATGCTGGCGATCCTTTTGGCATGTTCCGCGCAGTTTTTAAGCAACGCGCAGGACGGCGACATAAAGGCCTACGGTGAGGCTGAAGCAAGCATCAAGCGTGACGGCCCTGCCGATATTGATTGGAGTGCCAAATGGATCTGGAGCAAGGCAAATACCGCGAAGCATAATTGGCTGTGCCTTAGAAAGACGGTAGAGTTAAGCTCCGTGCCGAGCTCTGCCTCGGCGCGCATTTCTGCCGATTCTCGCTATTGGTTGTGGATAAACGGCGAACCGGTAGTATACGAGGGCTCGGTAAAGCGCGGACCTAACGCCACCGACTGCTATTTTGATGAGGTGGAGCTTGCCCCGTATCTTAAGAAGGGAACTAATACCATAGCAGTTCTCGCCTGGTACTTCGGCGACGACTCCGACTATTATTCATATAAGTCCTCGGGTAAAGCAGGCTTCCTTTTCGAGGCTGATATGGGTGAAAGTAAGGTAGTCTCCGACAAGAGCTGGAGGGTGCATAAGGAGGACGGATATCTTATCTCCACCGAGTCAAATGACCCGGGCACCCAGCCCAACTACCGTCTGGCAGAGGGTAATATCCTTTATGACGCCACTCTTTCCGAGGCCCTTGAGGGCTGGTATCTGCCCGACTTTGACGATAGCTCCTGGACCTACGCCACCGAGCACGGAGAGGCGGGCGCCGCACCCTGGGGCGGGCTGTGGCAGAGGTCTATACCTCTCTTAAAGTACAGCGATATACTTGACTACGAGAATCCCGACAAGTACGCCGCATATACCGACAAGGCCACTGCCAAGACGGTGAAGCTGGATATGAAGCTGCCTCGCAATATGCAGGTTCAGCCTTATCTTGAGATAGAGGCACCTGAGGGGGTCAGAATTGAGATAAAGTCGGACAGCGACAGCTCGGTGCGCGCTACATACGTAACCAAAGAGGGAAGGCAGACCTTTGAGAGCTATGGCTGGATGAACGGTCATAGCATGAGGTACACTGTCCCGGCGGGAGTTAAGATCATCCGCCTTGGCTACAGGGCTACGGGCTATAATACCGAGTTTGAGGGTAGCTTCAGGTGTAATGACGAGTTTTATAACCGCCTTTGGGACGAGTCACTGTGGACCCTCTACGTCACCATGCGTGATAACTATATGGACTGCCCCGACAGAGAACGCGCACAGTGGTGGGGGGACGTGACCAACGAGAGCCATATGACCTTCTATGCCCTGGGTACGGATTCCTATCTCTTATACCGCAAGGGCGTGGATACCCTTATAAATTGGCGCGGACAGACGGGAGAGAGAAACAATAAGGTCCTGCCTACCGTGGTGCCTATAAATAACGGACACTTCGAACTTCCTATGCAGCAGCTTGCAGGCGTAGTGGGTTTTTGGACTTATTATAAATACACAGGTGAGCTGGATTTTGTAGAGCAGGTATATCAGCCCGCCCTCGATTACCTGACCCTATGGGAGCTGGGCGAGGACGGACTTGTGAAGCACCGTGCAGGCAGTTGGGACTGGCCCGACCACGGTGAGAACTATGATGTGGCAGTTATGGAGAACGCCTGGTACTACTGGGCACTTGACTGCGTTCTCAATATGGCGGAGGTCTTGGGCGAGACCAAAGACAGAGTCTATATCATCGGACGTATGCAGAGTGTTAAGCGCGGCTTTGAGCGCTTCTGGGACGAGGAGAATAAGGCTTATTATAAGTCTACCGCCAACGGCCTTCTCGACGACCGCGGCAATGCACTTGCTGTTCTCTCAGGCCTTGCAGGCAAGGATAGATACTCTGATATTATAGAGGTGCTTAAAGAGCAGTATAACGCCACTCCTTATATGGAGAAGTACGTCCTCGATGCTATGTTTAAGATGGGCTACGCTGACGAGGCGCTTTACCGTATGAGAGAGCGCTATAAAACTATGGTGGAGGATAACTATACCACCTTATGGGAGGTATTCCCCTTAGGCGGTACCAATAATCACGCTTGGTCGGGCGGCCCCCTCATAAACCTTTCCGGTGACGTGGCGGGCGTTGCGCCCGACACCCCCGGTTATGATACGTATCACGTTACCCCACAGCTTGGCACGTTGAAGAATGTTGAATGTACCGTGCCTTCCATAAAGGGAGATATCACGGTGGATGTAGACCGCACCGTGTCATCACTCACGTTAAGTCTCACCTCTCCTATAGGCACCGTTGCACGTGTAGGCGTGCCCCGCTTTGAGGGCAAGAATACCACCGTCACCCTTGGCTCTGCCGTTATTTTTGAGGACGGTAAAGCAAAGGGCTCGGTAAACGGTGTAAAGTACCTTGCCGACGACGAAAACTATATATACTTTAGCGTTCAGCCGGGCAGCTATACCTTTAAGGCGACGCCAAAGGTTGCAAAGGTAAAGGATAGCTACACCCTTTACATTGCAGCTGGATTCGGTGAAGTCAAGGTGAACGGCAAGCATGTAGGTGGCAATCATTTCACCCAAACTTATCAAAAGGGCACCACCGTTATATTAGAGGCTGAGCCATATGACGGATACGTCTTTACCGGTTGGTCGGGCACCTATGGTGCGGACAGCTCAAAGATCACTATAACAGTAAGTGACGATATCAACCTGAAGGCAAACTTTGAGCTTGCCGAAGGGGAATATCACATAGTAAATATCACCGACCCGAACAAAACGGGTATCAAGGTGAAGATAGACGGAGTGACCTATCCTTTGCCCACACAGTACCCTGTAGGGGAAACGGACGATATTACTATTGAGGCAGTTGACGCTGATAAATGGAGCTTTGTCAACTGGCAGGGAGATATTTTCTCCGCCAACAGGGTCACCACCCTGAAGGAGGTGGAGGAGGATATGATCCTCTCTGTTCAGGGTGCGTACCGTAAGGATGGCACCGCGGGCGGCACCCTTACCGTAAGCGGTGAAAACGGAAGCGTTAAAATAAACGGTGAGCTCCGCGACCTGCCCTGCAGCGTCACCTATGACGAAGAGACGCTTGTTTCCATTGAGCCCGTGGCAGATAAGGGATATGCTTTTATCGGTTGGACGGGCGCGGTAACGGGCAAAGACCTGCCTGTATACGTTACCGTAGGCGGAAACGCGACGGTAAATGCCAATTTCAAGAGCATTACCGATATTCTATTCGCTCCCTCGGCTAACCTTGCCCTTGATAAAAAGGCAAGTGCCACAAGTTCTTATGAGGCAGGGGCAGAG
>JAZQCR010000142.1:0-3717 GCA_045546375.1 Eubacteriales bacterium
CTTGGCCTCCGACTTATATAGAAGAAGCCTTTCGCCTCGTCATCCGAGTTCTCCGAGTGTATTCCGTCCTTGCCTGCCTTAACGTTAAGGGCGGTATTCTTTATGCGCACGCTGTCGTTGGCGTCAACTCCGTGGGACGCGGCGGTAACGGTGATATTACCGCCCGTGAACACCATATCGTCCTTGCATACGATGCCGTGATCTGTGCTCGTTACCGAGAGGGAGCCCGAGCCGTTTACCGTTAAGTCCTGCTTTGAGAATAAAGCTCCGTCAACGTTGTCTTCCTCGTTAGTGTTAAAGGCACCGCCGTTTGCGAGGCTGTTTTCCGTGCCGTCAGCCAGGGTAAGAAATACCTTATCCGCGCTGACTATATGAAGTGCGGCGTAGTCACTGCTTGTGATGCTCACCCCTGCCAGTATTATCTGCAGTTTTGCATCCTCGGGGGCATTTACCGCAAGGGTACCGTTATCAAGAGTACCTTTAATAAGATAAGTGCCGTCTGCGGTGATATTCACCTTGCCGTTCTCATAGGTAGCGCCATTTGCCGAAACGCTTACCGAATCGCCGTTTAATTCTATTACGGTGCATTTATTTTCGTCATATTCCGTTCTGTCATCCCGCTCTGTAAACATATCCGTGTCGGTGCTTGCAAAGTCCACCTCCACGGGTGCGGCTGTGCCGCCCGTGACCTCGGTAGGCGCTACGTCCTTTTTACAGCCTACGGTGAGCAGCACGACACATAGTAGTAAACAGAATAATTTTGTTTTCATTTAATCAGTCCTTATATATTTTTCTGATTATATTATATATCCCAATGTGACGGATTTTTGAACATTTTGGGTAGGGCGGGGGCTTGCCCCCGCCCTACGGCGCAAACAAAAAGGACTGTTGTTTTCAACAGTCCTTTAAGCTTTGTTTTATTTGAGCATTCCCAGCAGAGTATCCTTCACAGCGTCAAGAGCCGCTTGGATCTTGCCCTCGTCCTTGGCGCCGCTGGTAGCGGAGTCGGGACGGCCGCCGCCGTTACCGCCTGCTATGGGGGAAACGGTCTTTAAGATATTACCTGCGTGAGCGCCTGCCGCAACGGCATCCTTACCGCAGGCACAGACAAAGTTGTGCTTGCCGTCTACCGAGCAGGAGAGAACGATGACCGTGTCGGCCATATTAGCCTTCACGTTATCGCAGATCTCGCGGGCGGCGTTTACAGCCACGCCCTCGGTCTTAGCCGCGATGAGCTTCAGGGAGCCTACCTCCATGACGTTCTTTAAGATGTCGTCGGTCTTGGATGCGGCGATCTTCGCGTTAAGCGCATTTATCTCCTTGTTAGCGCCCGAGAGCTCGGATTGAAGCTGTGTAGCCTTCTTGGCGATGTCGTTTACATTGCCTACCTTCAGTTCCTTAGCGGTGTCGCGAATGAGGGCTTCCTTCTCTGCGTAGAGCTCGAGAACTCCCTTACCGGTAGTACCCTCGATACGGCGGGTACCTGCGGCAACGCCGGACTCGCTGATGATCTTGAAGAGGCCTATCTTGGCGGTATTATCCTGGTGTGTACCTCCGCAGAACTCTGTGGAGTAGTCGCCCATCTTAACTACACGGACGATGTCACCGTACTTCTCGCCGAAGAGGGCGGTAGCACCCATCTTCTTTGCGCTCTCTATGTCGGTCTCCACGGTGGTGATAGCCTCACCTGCCAAGATCATCTCGTTTACGATAGCCTCTACCTTTGCCACCTCGTCGGGTGTCATAGCGGTAAAGTGAGAGAAGTCAAAGCGTACGCGCTTCTCGTCTACGTAAGAGCCTGCCTGCTCTACGTGGTTGCCGAGAACCGTGCGCAGAGCCGCCTGCAGAAGGTGTGCGGTAGAGTGGTTACGGCGGATGGCGTTACGTCTCTCCACGTCGATTTCTGCCACTGCCTTGTCGCCTACGCTGATGGCGCCGCCTACCACCTCGCCTATGTGTAAGAAGATGCCCTCCTGCTTCTTAACGTCGGTTACGCGGATGGTGCCGCTCTCGGTCTTGATGATACCGCTGTCGCCTACCTGTCCGCCGCTCTCTGCGTAGAAGGGAGTCTCGTCAAGGACGACGATGACCTCGCCCTCGCTTACGGTGTCGATAGCCGCATTCTCGGTGGGATCGATAAGGGCGATGACCTTAGCCTCGCACGCGGTCTTCTCGTATCCGCAGAATACGGTCTTCTTATCTTTGTCAAGGAAATTAAAGCTGTCCGCAGTCCAGCCGAAGTCGCCGAGAGCCGCGCGAGCGTCACGCGCACGCTGCTTCTGCTCGTTCATAAGGGCGCGGAAGCCGTCCTCGTCGATAGCCAGACCCTGCTCGCCTGCGATCTCACGGGTGAGGTCGAGGGGGAAACCATAGGTGTCGTTGAGCTTGAAGATCTCGTCGCCGGGCAGTGTGTCGACACCCTCTGCCTTGCACTTTGCCATGATCTCCTCGAGGCGCTCCATACCCGCATCAATGGTAGCGGCGAAGCGGTCTTCCTCAAGGGCGACGATCTTCTTGATGTAATCGAGCTTTTCGGTGAGCTCGGGATAAGCGCTCAGGTTCTCTCTTGCTACTACGTCTACTATGTCAGCGAGGAACTTGCCCTTGATGCCAAGGAGCTTTCCGTGACGTGCCGCGCGGCGCAGGAGTCGGCGCAGTACGTAGCCTCTGCCTTCGTTTGAGGGGATGACTCCGTCGCAAACGAGGAAGGAGGTAGAGCGGATGTGGTCGGTGACCACTCGCAGAGAGATGTCGGTCTTGGGGTCAGCGCCGTAGGTGACGCCTGCCTTCTCGGAGATAGCCGCCATAATGTTGCGTACGGTGTCAACCTCGAAGAGGTTGTTTACACCCTGCATTAAGCACGCTAAACGCTCAAGGCCCATACCGGTGTCGATATTGGGGTTGGCGAGAGGCTCATAGTTGCCGTTTCCGTCCCCGTCAAACTGGGTGAATACTAAGTTCCAGAACTCCATGAAGCGGTCGCAGTCGCAACCGGGCTTACAGTCGGGAGAGCCGCAGCCGTACTCGATGCCGCGGTCGAAGTGGATCTCGGAGCAGGGGCCGCAGGGGCCTGAGCCGATCTCCCAGAAGTTATCCTCTTTACCCAGGCGCACGATGCGCTCCATAGGAACGCCGATCTGCTTATTCCAGATCTCAACAGCCTCGTCGTCGTTCTCGTATACGGATACCCACAGCTTGTCCTCGGGCAGCTCTAAGCGTGTGGTGATAAACTCCCACGCCCAGTGGATAGCCTCGGTCTTGAAGTAGTCGCCGAAGGAGAAGTTACCCAGCATCTCGAAGAAGGTACCGTGGCGCGCGGTCAAGCCAACGCGCTCGATATCGGGAGTACGGATGCACTTCTGACAGGTAGTCATACGGTTACGGGGAGGCTCCTCCTCACCGGTAAAATATTTCTTAAGGGGTGCCATACCTGCGTTGATGAGCAGAAGGCTCTTGTCCGCGATGGGGACGAGAGGATAGCTCTTGTGGCGCAGATGCTCCTTTTCCTCATAGAAAGAGAGGAACATCTCTCTTAAGTCATTTAAGGAAGTCCATTTCATTTAAGTTTCCTCCGAAACGTTAATAGTCATAATTTCATACCCTATATTATATAAAAAAACACATAAAAAGTCAACTATGAGGGGGAAAATACATTAGATGTTGTGCGTTATTTACCATTGTAGGGGACGGCGCCCTCGACGTCCCGAGCATAGCGAT
>JAZQCR010000143.1:0-24625 GCA_045546375.1 Eubacteriales bacterium
TTCCTGGATATGGATACAAACGCTGTCAGCGTTGTATACAAGCGTAAGGGCGGCGAGTACGGCCTTATAGTCACTATCTTAGGCATCTTTTGCGGCGCGCTGTGCGTAAACCTCATAGACAAGCTGGTTCCCCACCTGCACAAGATGACGGGCGTAGATCAGGAGGCTCACCCCGACGGTCAGAGCAAGCTGAATAAGATACTGCTTTTCGTTATCGCTATCGCTATCCATAATCTGCCCGAGGGCATCGCCGCAGGCGTGGGCTTCGGCACGGGCAACGTAGCGGACGCACTTGCCATAGCCATAGCCATCGCCCTGCAGAATATCCCCGAGGGTATGGTGATCATCGCACCTATGCTGGCGGCGGGTATTAAGTCGGGACGCACCTTCCTCATCGCCCTGTCTACGGGTCTGATCGAGGTGGCGGGCACGCTCCTCGGATACTTCGCGGTCACCCTTTCCAACGCTATACTGCCCTTTGCTCTTGCCTTTGCGGGAGGCACCATGCTCTACGTGGTCAGCGACGAGATGATCATCGAGACCCACGCACACGGAAGTGAGCGAGGCTCTACCTATTCCCTGCTTGCAGGATTTTGCCTGATGCTTGTCTTTGATACGCTATTGGGATAAACATAACACTCTCTCGCCATAGTGATATGCACCTCCGGAAGTGACTGACTTTTGGAGGTGCATTTTTATAGCAAAAAAGTTACGTTTCAAAATTCAAAAGAGGCGTTATATTGGATATGCGTGAACAGTATCTCGGTTATCGAGAAGCAGCAAGAAAGCATTTTGGAGCGAAGACCCGAGCAAAGGAATATAAAAACTGCACACGTTTTGGCACAAGTGATCTCATCCGTTCACGCACTCTCTCTCACCCGACTGCGTCGGAGCTCCCTCCCGGAGCCTTTCCTTAATGCATCCATATCCTTTGATATCGCCCCTTTCCTCATCGGCTATAGACTCTTTGTAACCACGTGTCTATCGCGTGGTTTTTGTTTGCAACAAAAAAAGAGGATGGATCTCTCCATCCTCTTTTTATTTGTTTGTTTTAGCCTGCGATGTAGTTCTGCAGATACTCTCTGACTGCGTCAGCATAGTCAGCGCTGTCGTCTGCGAGAGCATCATTAGCCACGCCATTTGCATTTCTGGTACAGCCTGAATCTACATAGATGAACTCACCGTCCATAGTCTTAAAGTAAGCCATAGCGGTAAAGTCACGGCTGAAGTTGCTTGCCTTGATGTTGGAAAGTACGCCGGTATAAGTGATACTGGTATCATCGACGATAATACCGGGGACAAAACTATAGATACCGTTCTCATCCACAGTGTAATCACTAAGGTAACGATCGCCGTTGATGTCAACACGTGCGGGTACGTGCAGGGTAGTCTCTGCATCGAGCATAGTACCACCAACGAAGATAGCGGTACCGAACTCAGCTATGCCGTACCAGTCTTGTACGGAAACGTTGGAGGTAAATCTCATACCTGCGGGATCGCCTGTTCTTATAGAAGCGCTATCGTAGGTAACTGCAGTACCTCTCTTAACTCTCTCATATACAGGGTATACGTCCATATCCTCGTAAACGCCCTCGACTCTGTTGCCCTCTGCATCTACCCAGTGGTTAATGAGGTAGAAGTAGGTATCGTCGTGAGGCTTGATGGGTGCGGCAACGCCGGAGGATCTAAAGATCTCATCGGGAGTGATAAGCTCTCCGCCGCGAAGACCTGCGTTACCGGGCAGATCGTGCTCTATGTTGGTATATGCATAGGGAATGGTAGCAACGGGGTTACCGTTGATATCGTGATAAGTTACTCTGACTACCATATCCTGACGGTAAACAGCCAGAAGCTGGAAGGTAGCGTTCTCGTTCTCGTTACTACGGTTAGCGTAGTCCTGCTTGAGCTCCTCAACTACCTCAGGTTTCTCACCGTTGTTAACCTCAGTGAAGATCCTGAAGGAATCGAAGGAAAGGTAGCTCACCTCACCTGCAATAGACTTGTCTATATGGATGAAGTAGTAGCCATCCTCGCTGACGGTCAGTCTGGTTGCGTAGGTATTCTGCCACCAGTAGTCCCAGGTAGCGGAGTTGTTCTTGGGCAACTCATTACCGGTAAGATCATCGATACAGGTGTAACCGATACCGAAGTTGTAAAGGTTCATAGGAGTCTCTACGCCTTCGATCTTGTAGACCAGGGTCATACCGGTCGCCTCACCAAGATCTATCTTACCGTTCCAGAGGATCTGCTCCTCGGGAAGAACGGTCTCTCCGTTCTCGCCGACGGTATTCTTGTTGATAGCCTGCGGGTTCTGATTAACGTATGCAGCGACGGTCATGTCGATGGTCTCGGATGCTACCGTAGCGGTAGTAGAGCCGATGGTAACGGAACCTGCCACGGTGAGGGAGGTGTCGCCTACCTTATTTGCGGCAACGGTGTAATCAAGGATAGCAACGGTGCCGTCTGCGGCAACGTCAGTATAATTAACAGAGAAAGCTCCGTCATTGTCGGTGTCATCAGCAAAGGTGAACCACGCGGTGTCATAAGTCACGTTAACGGTACCTGCGGAAACAGACTTATCAAGGTCTGCTACCTTAACGGCGAGCTCACCGTTCTCTCCTGCACCGTTGGTGGAGAAATGAACGTTATATTCGGTGGAAGCGCCGTTTGCTACCACGGTGTAAACAGGGTAAAGGTCGATATCACTGTAGATATTGTCAACTTCATTACCTTCTGCGTCAACCCACTTGTCAAGCACGTAGGTTACGGTGCCGTCTGCGCTGCCTGCCTTAACGGGAGCCGAAAGACCTGCAGAAGTCAGGATGGCGTTAGGACCAACGAGCTTGCCCTTGGTAACTGCTACGTTACCGCCGATAGCACCGCTCACGTTGGTGTACGCATAGGGAACGGCAGCATAGAGAGAGCCGTCAGCGTTATGGAAGTTTACGTTGACCTGCATATTGTCGGCATAAATTGCCAGCAGCTCAAAGGTAGCGTCTGCATTATCGTTCGCACGGTTAGCGTAGCTTGCCGCAGGAACAGCGGTAAACGCCTTAACGCTGTTAATTTTGGTCAAGCTTTCACAGCCGAATACAGCCTTGTTCATATGGAAGAAGTAGTAGCCGTTCTCGGAGATGACCAACTCACCTACCTTGGCATTCTGCCACCAGTGGTCATCATTAGCGGACTCTCTGCCGGTATTAAAGTTACTGCCAGTCATATTACGGTCATAGTTAACGCTGAAGTTACCAAGGTTCACGGGAGTAGTGATACCGTCGATTTTGTATACGAGAGTAGCACCAAGCTCGTTGTTGAGCTTAACCTCGCCATTCCAAAGCACCTGCTCTCCGTCGTCAAGGGTGCCGTCAACTGTGTTGTACAGCTCCTTTGCGCCACTGTCGCAGAATGCGCCGATGTTTAAAACGGTGGTGTAGTCATTAACGAGCACGTATGCACCGTTTGCGTTAGCTCCGCCTCTCAGGGTGAAGGTGCTGTCAACAGTCTGACCTGCTACAAGAGAGTAGGGAATGGTAGCAACAGTACCGTCTGCGGCAACGCTGTCAAAATCAACGATGACACCGGCGTTATTGTCAGTATCAGCGGGAATAGTAACGTTATACATGTTGTAAGCAACGTTTACAAAGCCGGAGGTAATGCCAAGGTCGGTATCAGCCAGCTTAATGGTCATAACACCGTCTGCTCCCGCCTCATTGGTAGAGAAGCTGGCAACGAAAGAGGTGCTGACCGCCTCGTACTGTGCATACAGTGCATTAGAGGTAAGAGAGATGGCAGGGGAGCCGTCCTGAGCAGCCCAACCGAGGAACTTGTAGCCGTCAAGCTTGGGAGCTTCAACGTCATTTGTGATCTGACGGAAGCTGAGGGACTTGTCAACGTAAAGATTTTCATTATTATCAAAGTTAAAGCCCTTTACAGCGCCTTTATAGTAGTTCTGGCTGGCCTTTATGATAGTCTGACCGTTCATAGCCACGTAAGGAATAGCACGGTTTACGTCGGGAGTTCCCTCTATGATGCCCATAAGAGCAGCCTTAGCAGTGGTATCTACCTCAGCGCCGTTAGCATCATAGTCTGCTGCGTTTACCGCAGCGATACCGAAGGAGGTGAATGCCTTGAAGCCGCCGTTCGCTTCCTTCCAGTTCCAAGCGATGTCCTGTCCCTTCTCAAGTTCAGTGGTGATCAGATAGTCACCCGCCTCGGGAACGTAGAGGGCATGGTTCTGAAGGTTGGTGGAACCGCTTCCGTGGGAGACAAAGGAATCAAGTCCGTCTACCGCATTTTCAGTGGTAAAGCCGAAGTACGTACCAACCAGGTAGATAGGCTCGGTCACGTCGGTGACGCGGACCCAGAAGCTGACCTTCTTGGTACCGGGGTTCTTAGCTGCTATGTTGAAGGTCCACATATTAAGAACACGTGTCGTGCCCAGCTCTTTGAAGGTAGCACTGTCGCCGAGAACGG
Source organism: Eubacteriales bacterium (assembly GCA_045546375.1). GTDB lineage: Bacteria > Bacillota > Clostridia > Oscillospirales > CAG-272 > CAKSEI01. The sequence continues at coordinate 4,474 of JAZQCR010000143.1, forward strand.
TGTAATTGTCTGCGGCAGATACCGAAGGCATCATCACAGTGCCAAAGAGTGAGAAAACAGTGAATACAGTCAACAGAGCTGAAAGTAATCTCTTTTTCATAATACTTTCTCCTTTTAAAAATTTTATTTAATGGTACGCTATTTACTAAAACCGTCGCAAAAGGCGGAATATAGACCGAACATCCGAAAATGATCATCGGATAACTATGGTAGTTTATTATACAATAAAAATGACTGCAAAGTCAATATTATTTTTTATTTTAGTCGGCTTTTTGTTAATATTTTTGTATCTTTTTCACATTTTTGCATAAAAAACGCACTTTATTATCAATAATATGCACAGCGCTTGAAAAGAATGCCTAAATATGGTACAATTAACCTGAAAAGACGTATGAAAGGAGACGAGTATAATGTCTGTAATTACGATAACAAAGGATAATTTCGAAGAAGAGGTCTTGAGAAGCGATAAGCCCGTACTGCTTGACTTTTGGGCTGCCTGGTGCGGCCCCTGCCGTATGCTCTCCCCTATCGTTGACGAGATAGCCGAAGAGCGCGATGATATCAAGGTAGGCAAGGTTAACGTAGACGAGGAGGAGGCTCTGGCGGCGAAGTTCGGCATTATGAGCATACCCACCCTCTACGTTATCAAAAACGGCGAGATAGTCAATAAGTCTATGGGTGCTATACCAAAAGCAAAGGTGCTTGATTTGCTCAATTAAAAGCCTGCGGGCTTTTAATTGTTTGGGATTATATTTAGAAAAGGTTAGATCATGTCAATAAATACGACCTACGACGTTATTATCATAGGAGGCGGGCCTGCTCCGCTCAATTAAAAGCCTGCGGGCTTTTAATTGCTTGGGGATTTCATCGGGCAACGCCCGATGAAATGACGCCGTTCACTCGCGTCTGCGCGCCTGCGGCACTTGCGGCGCCTTGAGGTGTTATTTCGGGCGCACATGTCGCCCGAAATAACCGATTTTATTTGAATGAGGTTTCAATAATATGACCTACGACGTTATTATCATTGGAGGCGGGCCTGCGGGGTATACTGCGGCGCTCTATGCCGTAAGAGCGGGACTCTCCACCCTTGTGCTTGAGAAATTCTCCGCAGGTGGACAGATGACCCAGACGGATATGATAGACAATTACCCCGGCTTTGACGAAGGGATAGACGGCTTTACTTTAGGCTACAAGATGCAGGCGGGGGCTCAGCGCTTCGGCGCAAAGACGGTGCAGACCGAGGTGCTCTCGGTGGATCTCAACCCATTCCCCAAGCGCATCGTAACCGACAGCGGTGAATACACCGCCAAGACGGTGATAATCGCCACCGGTGCTGATCACAGGCACTTAGGGCTTGAGGGCGAGGAGGAGCTTACGGGCAGGGGCGTGGGGTACTGCGCCGCTTGCGACGGTATGTTCTACCGCGGAAAGACGGTAGCGGTGGTAGGCGGAGGCAATTCCGCCGTGAAGGATGCCCTGCTCCTCTCAAAAATATGCAAAAAGGTATACCTCATCCACCGCCGCGACACTCTGCGGGCGGAGAAGATATACCACGAGCCGCTCCTAAAGACGGATAACGTGGAGTTTCTCTGGAACACAACGCTTACGGGCTTTGAGGCTGAGGAAAAGCTGACCGCCTTGCGTCTTAACGCTCCGAACGGAGATGAATTGCTTCCCGTAGACGGCGCGTTCATCAGCATAGGCAGGGATCCCGTGACCGAGCTTTTTGCGGGGCAGATCGACCTTGACCCAAGGGGCTATATCATAGCAGACGAGAGCACGAGGACGAGCCTGCCCGGTGTCTTTGCCGCAGGGGACGTGCGCACAAAGGCATTTAGGCAGATCGTGACCGCGGCCTCAGACGGTGCAATAGCGGCGCATTATGCAGAAGAATTTATAGCGCAGTTGTAAATTCGAATACACCTGCATCCTCATCCACCAACGGATTGATTTTCTCTTCACGGAGATATTATTTATTCTCCGTCGGTCCCCCTTCCCCCACTTGGGGAAGGCTAATAGGTGCTGTCGCGGCGCATTATGCAGAAGAATTTATAGCGCAGATATAAGAATGAACGCCAAAAAGCCGTCTCCAGCGGAGAAGGTGGATTTGCCGATAGGCAAAGGCGGATGAGGAGATCATAATCCGATCTGACTTTGCTCTCCTCATCCACCACTACGTCCGAACCCCAACGCCTCACTTGGTTCGGCGTCGGGAACCCGACGGTGGTCCCCCTTCTCCGCTGGAGAAGGCTGAGGCACTATGCAGAAGAATATATCTCACAGATGTAAAACGGAGCGAACGAATGTTCGCTCCGTTTTATATTATATCTGTGATACCGCAACAGCTTGCTCTTTTTTCTTCCCTTGTTTTTAATCCCTTTTTATGATATAATACCCTCTGTTATGAAACTGATAATCGCAGAGAAACCCTCTCTCGGCCGTAATATCGCCGCGGCGCTGGGCGCCACCTCAAGGCGGGACGGCTACATAGAGGGCAAGGAATATATAGTCACGTGGGCTTTCGGTCATCTCTTTTCCTTGGCGGACATAGAGGACTACTCCCCTACCGAGCACGGCAGATGGTGTATGGATAATCTGCCTTGTTTTCCCGCGCAGTTCCGCTTTATGCTTCGTGCAGGCAAGGACGGCAAGGGCGCCCCCGGTATCAAGAAGCAGTTTGATATAATCAAGAGCCTCTGCCTTCGTCCCGACGTGGACGCTATCGTAAACGCGGGGGACGCAGACCGCGAAGGCGAGATCATCGTGCGCACCTGCATCGACCATACGGGCGTTACGGGTAAGCCCATACTGCGACTGTGGCTGCCCGACCAGACACCCGAGACCATTCGCGCGGCGGCAAGTGATCTGCCCGCAGACAGCGACTACGACCTCCTTGCAAAAGAGGGATACGCACGCACATATATCGACTGGCTGTATGGGGTCAACCTGACCCGCTACGCTACCCTCAAAACAGGAGCACTGCTCCGTGTGGGCAGGGTCATCATCCCCATCGTCAAGGCTATATACGACCGCGATATGGCCATACGCAACTTCGTGCCCGACACCTATTTCCAGCCGGTATCAAAGGCGGAGACCGACGGACGGGTAGTGGAGCTTAGCTCCAAGAAGAAGTTTGACAAGACCGAACGTGCAAAGGCAGAGGAGCAGTGCCGCGCCTTTAACGAGGCGGGGGCTACCGTCACCTCTGTGAAGCGCAAGAAGGACACCCTTAATCCCGGTAAGCTCTATTCCCTCTCCAAGCTGCAGAATTTCTTAGGTAAAAAATACAAGATGCCTATGGATCAGTCTTTAGCTATCGTGCAGAAGCTGTACGAGGAAGGGTACCTTACCTATCCGCGTACCAACTCCGAGTATCTTGCCACCGCCGAAAAGGGCAAGGTACAAAAGATAATACAGGGTGTAGCGGCAAAGGGCTATCCGGTAGTCTTCAAGGACAAGAAGACTATCTTCGACGACTCAAAGATAGAGAGCCACTCGGCTCTGACCCCCACCTATAAGTTCCCTTCCCCTACGGCGCTCTCCGAGGACGAGAAGAAGGTATACTCGGCGGTGCTCCGCCGCTTCGTTGCGGTCTTCTGCGCGGAGGAATGTGTAGCCAACAAGACCGAGATAAAGATACAGTGCGCCGACGAGGAATTTACCCTTAAGGGTACGGTGATCCTCGAAAAAGGCTGGACGAAATACGACGACTACACGGGCAAGGACAAGGAGCTCCCACCCCTTGAAAAAGGGGACGCGGTGAACGTGGACTTTAAGCCTGCGGAAAAAGAAACAAGCCCGCCCAAGCACTACACCATCGAGACCCTTAATAACTACCTGAAGAATCCCTTCAAGGAGGATAAGGCAAAGGCGGCAGAGGAGGAAAACACCGACGATACCGAGGACTACCGCGCTATCTTCGAGGGCCTTGAGCTGGGCACCGAGGCAACACGCACGGGCATCATCGACAACGCGCGTAAGAGCGGTTATATCGAGCTTAAAAAGGACGTGTACTACATCCTGCCCGGCGGCGAATACTTGATCGAAACCCTCTCATACATGCAGATAAGCATGGATAAATACAAGACAAGCGAAATGGGCCAGGCTCTCAAGCGTGTCTACCACGGTAAGAGCACGGTTGAGGAGGCGGTGGAGCTTGCCAAAGGTGAGATAGCCTCCGTCTTCGGCAAGGAGGACACGGAGCACGACTTCGGCTTCTTCGGGCAAGAGATAGGCACCTGCCCTATGTGCGGTAAGCCCATAGTCAGGTTCAAAAAGTCCTACGGCTGCTCGGGCTACAAAGAGGGCTGTAACTTCGCCATATGGCTTTCCATGTCGGGCAGGGTCATCACCCTTAAGCACGCAAAGCAGCTTTTAGAGCAGGGCAAGACCGAGGAGATCGAGGGCTTCATCTCAAAGAAGACCGGTAAGACCTTCTCCGCACGGCTGAAGTTAGAGGGCGGCAAGGCGGTATTTGATTTTTAATTGAATAAGCAGGAGACCTTTTCGTGAAAAGGTCTCCTGCACCTGTTTGGAGCTCCCGAGAGGGAGCTTTTTCATGTCACGAGAATGTCACGTACACCCCCGCACGGACGCAATCCAATCAATAAATTATTATTTATACCACATCCACGTCCTATTGTCAACAGTTATACGAATAATAAAATCACCATTTATTTTTTCGAATCTTATTGACATTTGCCCGCCAAAATGCTATAAAATAGGCGAATTGCGAAGGTGCGATTCACAAGACTTCAAAAAAACAGTTTAATATCAGCCCAAAGTGGTGGATCACCATGGAGAACAAAGGATACCTACTAAAGAACAAACCGTTACCGCCGACAGCCGAGACGATCGCAGAACGAATGGCAAATGACGGAGAGGAACTGCTCTTCGCTATCGTCGGCGACCTTAATCCTCACGGAGAGTACGAGGATACCGCTCTCATTTTCACGAAGAACAGCCTGGTAAGCTGTGGCGCACAACCGGGTCAAGAAAAGCGTTACCTCTACTCGGACATGAAGGAAGTAGAAGCAAAACGCATGTACGGAAACGCCACTTTGTCGGCTATCATGCCGGACGGCAGTCGAGAGGTTATTTTCAGATATACCTATTCGGTTGCCGCTCTATGTGATGCGGCGGCGCTTTTTATAAATCATCTGAACGAGGGTGCTGACTTCCATGAAGAGAACGCGGTAATGCATGTTACCTTCGAGCGTGCCCTCAGCGTATGCCCTAAGTGCGGCAGAAACCTTCTCCACCCCGGAGCGGAATGCATCAGCTGCCGCTCAAAGATGAAGGTGCTGAAGCAGTTCGGTAAGTATTTGAAGCCTGAGGTCAAGGTCATCTGCCTCTGCATCATACTCTCCCTGATCACTACGGCAATGGCATTGGTACCGCCTACGGTCACGGGCTTCATCGTGGACGTAGTCTTCAATAAGAACGAAAGCTCTGATATCTCCATTCTTAACACTGTGGCACAAATAATTGGGCCAAACGCAGAGAGTCTGCTGGTAGGCATGATAGCCTTCCTTTTCTTAACGTACGTTCTTCAGTACGGCATAGGCATCGTACGCTCCCACCTGATGCGCGCTGTCGGCGACAGGATGGTCGCATCACTGCGTATTGATATATATAATAAGGCTCAGCGCCTGCCCATGAGCTTCTATGATAAAACCTCTACAGGTGCCGTGATCAACCGCATCTCGGGAGATGCGGGCGTTCTGCTTGGCTTTATGCTGCGCATTACCCAGGAGGCGGTAGTACACGTATTCCAGCTGGTGGGTATCGTCATCATCATGCTGTCACTGAACGCATATCTGACATTACTATCCCTGATACCCGTAATAGGAATAGTCATCGTCACCAGGATATTCTCAAAGAAGCTGAAGCCGTATTATCTGCGCATATGGCGCAGATGGGCAGCCGCCCTTTCGCTGATGTCCGACACCATCCCCTGTGTCCGCGTAGTAAAATCCTTCTCGGCAGAAAAGCGCGCCTCCGATAAATTCGATTCGCTCGTAGCCGAATGGCTGAAGATGGATATCAAGCTGAGTAAGCTGGTGACAGCCTTCCCGCAGATCACAGCATTCCTCGTCACCTGCGGTTCTCTTATCATCTGGGGCGTGGGAGGAGGTAAGGTGCTCGACGGAACCGACGGCTACTCCGCAGGACTCATCGTATCCTTCATATCCTACGCGGCTATGTTCTATAACCCCGTCACCTTCTTCGCCAATCTATCCGACTCATTTCAGAACGCCATGGCCTCCACCGAGAAGATCTTAGATATATTGGAGGCAGAGCCGGAGAGCCACGCAGAGGCCCACGTCGTCCCCGAGGGGCTGAAGGGCAAGATAGAATTCCTGCACGTAGGCTTCTCCTTCGACCGATCGAAGAAGGTGCTGTCAGACGTCACCTTCACCATCAATCCCGGTGAGGTGGTGGGCATCGTAGGCACCACGGGCTCGGGTAAATCCACGCTAATTAATCTGCTCATGCGCTTCTACGACGGATACTCGGGAGAGATACTGGTAGACGGGCACAATATAAAGAACTTCGATCTGTCCGCCTACCGTGAGCAGATCGGATTCGTACAGCAGGAGCCCATGATGTTCAGCGACACCATCTTCAATAACATAGCATACGGCGACCCGAATGCATCTGTGGAGGAGGTGCTGCACGCAGCGGATATAGCTAACGCACACGAATTCATCGCACGTCAGCCCGACGGCTACGACACCGTTCTTGGCGAGCGTGGCGTAGGCGTCTCAGGCGGAGAAAAGCAACGCATCTCCATAGCCCGCGCCGTACTGAAGAATCCCTCCATACTTATCTTCGACGAGGCGACGGCAGCTGTGGACTCGGAGACGGAGCATCTGATACAAGAGGCTATCGACCGCCTCATCGCAGGTAAGACCACGCTGATGATCGCCCACAGACTATCCACCCTGCGAAAGGCAAACCGCATAATCGTGGTGGACAACGGCAGGATCGTGGAAAATGGGACACCGGAGGAGCTGATGGCTCTGAAGGGAAAATACTATAAGCTGGTACAGATACAGTCCATGACCGCAGACGCGGAGCGCATGCGCGAGGAGGAACGGCTATGAGTAAGGAATCTAAGAAACGCATTTTCATCACCTCAGCGGACACCGTCACCCACCGAGAGAACAATCTGGTGGACCTGCGCTTCGCCACCGGGGAGAGCGCAGAGTGCTTAGAGCCACGCAGGCTCTTCCCCGTCAGCAGGCCCGACGAATATATCACCCTGCTGACCTCCGAGGGAAAAGAGGTAGCCGTAATCAGACGCGTAGACGATCTGAACGATAGCTCTGCCCGGGTGATCACCAACAGCCTGGATGACTATTACTTAGTTCCCTTCATCACCGCGATACTCTCTATCGAGGAGAAGAACGGCACCATGAGCTGGACTGTGATGACCAACCGCGGCAAAAAGACCTTTGACATACGAAACCGCAATCACGACATACGCGTACACCCCGACGGAAGCGTGCGCATACGCGACTCACACGATAACAGATACGTTATCGCAGATCACCGCAAGCTGGATAAGCACAGTTTGCGCCTGATCTCACCTGATATATAAAAAAGGGCATCCGGCCGGATGCCCTTTTATCATGCCTCTAACTGCTTGCCTAAGAAGGACGCCGCGCTCTCGATGAGCTTCTGCTCTGTGTCCGAGTTATCCGCCTTCTCACCCTTCAAGGTAAGGGATACTACACACCCAACCACGTCTCCGTCGGATACGATGGGCATGGCGCAGGACACGGTATACTTGCCGCTGTAGTCAGCGCTCACGTCGCACTCGCCCTCTGGACGGAAGAAATTTCGCCCCTGCATCACGCTCTCAAGGGCATGAGACAGCCTCTTGTCCGCAAATTCTCTTTTGGGCACGCCCGCACTTGCGATGACTGCATCGCGGTCACAGATGACCACCGACAGCTCGCAGGTCTTGTATAGGGTCTCCGCATACTGGGAGGCAAAGGCACCCAGCTCCCCGATGGGCGAATACTTTTTAAAAATGACCTCCCCATCCCTGTCGGTAAAGATCTCCAAGGGGTCTCCTTCTCTTATCCTCATTGTTCTGCGGATTTCTTTTGGAATCACCACACGACCCAAATCGTCTATTCTGCGAACAATTCCTGTTGCTTTCATATATTCATTTCTCCTTAAATTACAAATTGTGTTGTTATTATCTGTAATTGTGGGAGATTTATACTGCACGAATTTACTTTTCGGACTATTCTTGGTTTATTAACTATTACTTGACATATTAAACAACGAATTGATAATTGAAAAACATACGAAAATCCATATAATGAAATTGTAAGCTTACAAAAACAAATTTTGGAGGTGCCATAATGACTATAAAAATTGGTACAATTATAAAAAAACTACGCACAGAAAATAATGTTACTCAAGAAGCTCTTGCTACCGCTATCGGTGTTACACCACAAGCAATTTCTCGTTGGGAAGCAGAGGGCGGTTATCCGGATATTGAGTTACTCCCTGCTATTGCCGATTTCTTTTCAGTAAGCACTGATGAGCTGCTCGGTTATAAAATGTCCGAACGCGAAAAGAGGCTTGCAGAAATAAAAACTGAAATGTCTAGACTTGCAGAAATTGGGACAATTGAAGAAAGAATCAACTTTGCAAGGATAGCATTATCAAAATATCCATCTGACTGTGAAATTAAAGAAAATCTTGCGGTATGCTTATTTCATATGTATATTGATACAAAAAACGAAGCACTACTACCCGAAGCAGAAAGCCTTGCTTTGTATGTCATTGAGAATTGCAAGGATGAAGATATCCGTTACGATGCAATCAACACATTAATAAGCATCTATTCTGCAACCAAAGACACAGCGAAAGCACTAGAAATGGTTAATTTGCTGACACCCATGAAATACTGTCGAGAATTTGCAAAATCGTCTGGTATAGGTGACGGTAATAATGAAATATACAAGCAGGATGAAATAGACAAGCTGACAGATTGTTTAGGTACATCAATAAGCAGTCTCACCCTTGATGATGAACTACCAAATGATTCATCCACTTGGGATAAGAAAATCAAAATGTTAGAGATATCAAATGAGCTTTATTTTATGATATACGGCGATAATTTAATGTTTTATCATTGCCGAGTAGCATTTAACTATTGGATTATTTCCACATATCAAATGTCGCAGGGGAAAATCGAAGAAACACTGTCTTCTCTTGAAAAGATGTGTAAGCACGCGGTTGCATACGATTTGTCATATAAAAATGACCATGGCAAGCGCTATACATCAATTCTTGTTGATAAGATTGTTTATCCTGAACCGAGCAAAGATTTCCACGAGTTAAAAGAGCATTCTCAGTGCTGGTATATGCTCGATCACTTACAAAACAAGAGATACGACCCGATTCGTAACGATAAACGATTTGTTGAAATTGAAATAAAGCTAAAAGAATACGCAAGATAAAAACTCAAGCGGAGTGATTTCACTCCGCTTTTGCTATGTAAAAAAACACTTAAAACCCGTTTTTTGACACCAATGCGTCGGGTGGGGCAAACCAGCGAAAACCTTAGTGTTTATGCGCCTTTCAGGCAGTTTGCCCTATCTATTACGACCGAAGGGAGTAACAAGGTTCTCTCAGCCGCCGAAAACTTGTTTTCGCACGCGGCGTGAGGTTCTTATAACACAAGCCTCGATTCTACGAACTATTCCAGTTGCACCCCAAGGGCACTTCCTGCGGGCGCTTTCATATATAAATCAATCTCCTTGTTTTAGTAATAGTGATACTATTATCTGTAAAACAAGGAGATTTTTACTTATGACAAACTATCTTTTGATTTCTTTATTTTCCGTAAATTTTTAGCTCTCTCGGTGTACAGCCGAAGTGCTTTTTCACAACTCTCGCAAAATACTTTGAGTCGTTGAAGCCGCTCTCATACGCTGCCTGCTCCACGGAAGTTCCCGCGGATATCAAGCTCCTGGCACTCTCCAGCCGTAAGTCCGTGATATACTCCACGGGTGTTTTTTGATAATGCATTTTAAAAAGCTGTCGCAGTACCGTTGCGCTTATTCCTGCCCTTTCGCAGATCATATGAATACTGAGCGAGCTGTCTTTGTAAGCTGAATTAATAAAGGATACCGCCTCCAAAAAGTGCGCGGGCAGAGCAGTTTTCGTGCTGTTCTCAAGCATCGCTCCCAGTATCTTATAAAGCTGTGAGAGAGCGTACATCTGAAAGCCCGGTTCCTTACTTCGCCAAAAGCCCAACGCGCTCAAAAACAGCCGATGCATCTGCTCCGTGTCCCCCACCGAATACACCTCTGCGTCCTCGTCGCTTTTCAGCGCGACGAAGTGAATGACCAACAGCTCCGTGTCGGTATATTCCGCCGTATATGCCATATTCTGCGGCAGATACAGGATATCCCCCGGATCGACGAAGTGCTCTTTTCCGTTAGCGGTGATGGTCGCCGTTCCGCTTATCCTGAATGCCAAGCCGGAATACTCCCGCGCCTTCACCTGGAAGACACCGCCGCTCCAGCGCATATGCTCCACGCCTACTATCCGAAGTATCGGATTTTCTCCGTTATACAGCATTTTATCCACCCCCACACTACTATATCACACTCCCGTGAGATTTTCAATACCGAAAAATCCACCTTTACCGTTGAAATGTGCGTTTGCTTAAACCTAAAGTCGCGGTATAATTAACTAAAAAAGGAGGGTATTCAAAATATGACGGAACATCTGTTACTTAACGGCAAGGCTTTTGCCGTGGCTGATAAACGAATGAATAACGAAACGGTGAAAAAGCTATGGCGCTCCTTCACCTTCACCGAGGGAGAGCTCTGCCTTGAGGTTGGAGAGGACTTCACCCTCCGTATAGGAAGCACTCCTCTGCCCACACTCCCCGAGGGCAAGGAATACGCCCTTACGGTGGACGGAGACGGCGCCGCCATAGTGGGAAAAGACTACGGCGGGCTGATGCGGGGCTTTTTCTCCCTGCTCTTAAAGATAGAGCTTGAAAAAGACGGGCTAAAGATAAAGGCAGTCAACGAGGAAAGCGGCTATACTATCAAAAACCGTATGATACATATCTGCGTCTTCCCCGAGAACGATATATATTTTATCAAAAAGCTCATCCGTCTTTCCGCCCTTTGTCAGTATACTCATATAGTTATCGAATTCTGGGGGATGCTTAAGTTCGACTGCTTAAAGGAGCTGTCCTGGCCTCAGGCATACACCAAGGATCAGGTGAAGGAGCTGATAAGGGAGTGCAGAGAGCTGGGCATAGAGCCTATACCCATGTTCAACCAGTTAGGTCACGCCTCCTCCTCACGGGAGTGCTACGGCAAGCACGTGGTGCTGGATCAGAACCCTCGCCTGCAGAGACTGTTCTCCCCCGACGGCTGGGCGTGGAACATAGAGAGCGAAGAGGTCTTCACACTGCTTGGGCAGGTGCGGGCAGAGCTCTACGAGGTGTTCGGTGAGGGCGAATATATGCACTTAGGCTTCGACGAAGCGCGCTGCATCACACAGGATAAAAGCCTACGTGCAAAGCTGCCCGACTACCTCTCAAGGCTGACCCGCCAGGTGGAGTCGGAGGGCAGACGGCCTATGCTGTGGATGGATATGCTACAGGAGAAGGGCGCATTCCCCGGCTGCTACACCAGCGGCGAAAAGGACGAGGTGGAGACCCTGCGCGGCGCTACCGCCGACTCCACGGTCTTCGTTGACTGGCAGTACAACTACTTTGAAGCCCCCATCCCCTCTCTTGTGTCCTTAAAGGACTGCGGCAGGGACATAATGGGCGCCCCCTGGTTTGACGAAAGGAACTACACAGCCCACATAAAGACCGTGGCAGAAGGCGGCATGCACGGCGTTATGCTCACCACCTGGCACACCCTGAAGGAACGTATACCCCATATCCTCGGGTGCGCAAAGAAGTGCGGTGCCGCGTCCTTCGTCTGGAGCGCCGGCAGTATACCGAGGCTGGAGACTGCCGCCCTTATGCGCCGAGTGAGCTTCGAGGGTAACGCCTACCCTGACTGCGGCTGGGCAAAGGAACAGATAGATATATAAAATGACACCTTTATTATATTTATTTAGCGTTTTATGCTCGTCGGGGCAGAGCGCCCTCGGTAAGCAATATGCAAGGTTGGGCGGTAAGTCGCTGACCTTTAACATAAATAAAGCGTTAATAGGAGCGCTTTTATTCCTGATAGTGGGGATAATAGGCGGTTTTTCCCTCCATCTTGAAACAATGCTCTTTGCCGTAGTCTACGGAGTCCTGCTATGCGCCTCAATGCATACCGGCTTCAAGGCGCTTTCCATGGGGCCAATGGCGTTGACGAGTGTGATCGCGTCCTTATCACTTATAATTCCCTTTCTGTTCGGGATCCTCTTTTGGGACGAGAGCATGACTACACTAAAGCTGGTGGGGATAATCCTTCTGTTACTATCCATTTTCCTTATCAATTCAAGGAAGGAAAGCGGTTTTTCTGCCAAGTGGTTATTCTATGCCCTTGCCACCCTCCTCTTAAACGGCTTCTGCTCAGTCATACAGAAGCTGCATCAGCTAAGATTCCCGACCTTATATAAAACCGAATTTATGTTCTGGTCGCTGCTCTGCGTTTCCCTTATTCTGACAGTGACCAATATGGCAAGCAAGACCGAAAAGGCAAGGCCACGCTTCAGCCTGCTCGGTACGGCTTCGGGCGTGGGAAACTGCGTGGCCAATTATATCGTACTGTACCTTTCCGCCACGGAAAATGCGTCGGTACTGTTTCCGATCATCTCCGTGTCAAACATTATAGCTGTCTGGGCGATCGGAATTATATTATTTAAAGAAAAACTAAGATCCCTTCAAACGGTCGGTCTGATCACAGGTGTCATTTCGGTTGTATTGCTAAGAATCTAAACTTTAAAGGGAGGTGAGTTCACCTCGGATCAGGGCATCAGCCTCCGAGTGCAAGCTCTCAAGCCTGTCATCAGGCATAAACTCGAGTAGCAGCGTATGCTCTCCGCGGAACTTTTCAAGATACCGTTGCCAGAGCCCCTCTGCCTCCTTCAAGGGATACCTTTCATTCCCCTTCCAGTTGAAAACGTGCACATTTACGGTATAGGGGGCAAGCTGTTCAGCGCTTTTTACGTTATCCTCCTCACTGCGAAACTGATTCGGCTGCCAATACATTCTGAAATGCTCGGAACCTACAGCCTGCATCAATTCTAACGCAGATTCAGGACGGTCGGTGAAGGTACCGCCGTGGCACTCCATACACAGGGTCACTCCTTCCGCTTCGGCGATCTTCGCGGCCACTCGGCAACGGTCAAAAAGCGCTCTTTTCTCCTCTTCGGTATAGTCCCCGCTGTTTTTATCTCCGCACCAAAGCCTTAAAATATCCGTACCAAGCACTCTCGCGGCTTTTATATACTCATGAAGCTCGCCGCTCGAGTTAACGCCCAAGCGGAAATAAGTGCCGTATGAGCAGCACTTTATCCCGTAACGCTTTTGAAGATATGAGATCTGCCGCGCATTTTGCGGCGGGCAATGCACGTCGGCGCCCCACTCTATGAGCGAAAGCCCTACCTCCTTCATTGTCTGCAGTATTTCTTCCGGTGTGTTTTTTCTGAAGGAAACGGAACAAAGTCCAAATTTAAAGCTCATATCATCACCCTGCAACAGCATGACCGTTTATCATAGTCGATGTTTTTTGTTAATTTTATCACGTCTGCCCGAATAATTCAAGCGAATAGTCGGCAAAGACATTCTCTGCGTTTACTTTTCCTGTCATTTGTGCTATAATACCGTTATAAAAGCTAAGGAGATGCCCATGAAAAAGACACTTATCGTAGTTGATATGCAAAACGACTTTATAGATATGGCTCTCGGCACCAAGGAGGCCGTGGCGATCCTGCCGAAGGTAAAGGCAAAGATAACGGAATATGCAGAGCGGGGGGATGAGATAATTTACACCCGTGATACCCACGGTGAGAATTATCTTGAAACGCCCGAAGGAAAAAAACTTCCCGTGACCCACTGCATTAGAGGCACCAAGGGCTGGCAGATAGCAGACGGACTGTACAAGGACGGCTGTAAGATCATCGACAAGCCTAACTTCGGCTGGCCTAACTGGTCAGAAGAGATCCTCGAGGAGGTGGAGCTTATCGGCCTTTGCACGGATATTTGCGTAGTATCAAACGCACTTATCATCAAGGCCACATTCCCCGATGCCGCAGTCAGCGTTGACGCCGCCTGCTGTGCGGGTGTCACACCCGAGACCCACCGCGCAGCCCTGGAGACCATGAAGATGTGTCAGATTGACGTGATAGGAGAACAAAATGTTTGATGCCGTAAAAGTAAAAGAGCAATGTGTTGAATGGATAAAAGACTTCTTCCTAAAGAACGGCCCCGACTGTAACGCAGTCGTCGGCATCTCGGGAGGAAAGGACAGCTCTATCGTCGCCGCCCTCTGCGTGGAGGCCCTGGGCAAGGACCGCGTTATCGGCGTGCTGATGCCCAAGGGAGAACAGCAGGATATAGATATGGCTTACCTCCTGGTAGAGCACCTTGGCATAAAGCACTACGAGGTGAACATAGAGGAGACTATGAACGCCATACTGCGTGCCTTCCCTAAAGACCTTGAATTAAGCGAGCAGTCAAGGGTAAATCTGCCGCCACGTATCAGGATGTCCACCCTCTATGCCATAAGCCAGTCGGTAAACGGCAGGGTGGCCAATACCTGCAACCTGTCCGAAGACTGGGTAGGCTACTCCACAAGGTACGGCGACGCCGCAGGCGACTTCTCACCTATGTCCCACCTTACCGTCACCGAGGTAAAGGAGATAGGACGCCTGCTGGGCCTGCCCGACGTGCTGGTGGACAAGGTGCCCATAGACGGCCTCTGCGGAAAGACGGACGAGGAGAACCTGGGCTTTACCTATGCGGAGCTGGACGTATACATCCGCACCGGATACATCGCAGATCAGGCGAAAAAGGAGCTCATCGACCGCAAGCATAAGGCAAACCTCTTTAAGTTAGAACTTATGCCCGCATTTAACCCCGAGATATAAGAATATCCCACCGCCCTGCGGTGGGATACTTTTATTTAAGTCCGTTTGTGGAAATAGAAAGGATAGCGCCTACCTTGTAATCGCTGTTGGTGGAATGTGTCACCTTCAAGTCACCGTTACCAAGCATTATCAGCTTAAGAGTTGGCGTGCCGTTATATTCCTCGTAGAAGGAGTTTTTCACGATGATCTCCGTATCGGTAAATTCTATTACGTGAGGGGTCATACCCGCACCGATGCGGTAATAGCTCTTGCCGTTAAACTGCACGGCGGGTCTGCCTCCGGGGCCGTCTTCAGGTGCATTTGAGAAGGTGGCGGACAGGAGCAGTGCATATATGGGATATTCGTCTCCGCCGCCTTCGGTGTGAATGGAGATACCGCCTGCGTAGATCTCACCCTGACCTGCGTCGATATAGTCGGTGGAAACGTACTCTGCATCGATCTTAATATTCTCCTTGGGCGCCAGCGTATCCGTCTTACCGCAGACAGAGCATACACCGCCCGAGAAGCTGTGCTCGCTTAAGCCTCCCTCGGTGGCACCGCAAACAGTGCAGGTCTTGGGAGAAAGACAGGTAGATGCCTGCCAACTATGGCCAAGAGCATCAGCGCCCGTGGCACCGCAAGAGCATATGCCCGCCTCGGTACAGGTAGGTGCAGAAAAAGAATGCTCGTGTATCGGCTCGGTGGGAGCAGGCTCGGTAGGTGCGGGTTCGGTGGGTGCGGGTTCGGTGGGTGTGGGTTCGGTGGGTGCGGGTTCGGTGGGTGCGGGCTCGGTAAGTGCGGGCTCGGTAAGTGCGGGCTCGGTGGTCTCCATGCTTTCATTGCTTGTCAACTCCGTAGTTCCGTCGCTTTGCGTCTTAGCGCATGCGCAGAGGGAAAACAGCATCATAATAGCCAAAAACAGCGCAATACTTCTCTTCATTGTCATACTCCTTAAAATCAATATTACTCTCCCGCTTCGTCATCCTTCATGCCGTTTAAGGCATTAAGATACTCCGCGGTAACGATACCTGCGGGAAGCGCCACCACAGCAATGCCAAAGAACGAGGAAAGCATTGCTACGATCCTGCCTGCTATGCTGACGGGATAAATATCTCCATATCCCACCGTGGTAAGGGAGACAGTCGCCCAGTATACTGCGTCAAAGAATGTCTCGAAGGAATCGGGCTCTACGTTAAATATAACGATAGCTGAGATAGCTATATAGCCAAGAGCCAGACTGCCAACCGCCACAAGGGGCTTCTTCGACTTCTTTAAGATCTCGAGGATAGTTCGAACACTCTTGGAATAGCGCATAATACGAACTATCCTGAATACGCTGAGCGCCTTTACCATCTCGATAGAGCCCATCCCGAAAAGGGACACTGCCAAAGCGAAAATGGAAAGCAGATCGATAATGGAAATAAGACGGAAGGGGTACCGAAGGAAGGAGGTCACCCTCATCTGCCCGAACTTATAATCCGCGGTGATAAAGCGCAACAGGTAATCTATGACGAAGACCGTAAGGCAAACAGCGTCAATTATACGAAAGAGCGGAAAGCTCTCCTTGACTGTCAGCGGCATAATACTGAGAATGATGAAAAATATCATCACCCACTTGTACGCCTCGCTCTTAAAGCTGCCCTTGTATATATGTACCGTTTCGTATATCTTTTCTCTCATAGTCTATATTGTATCATATCTGCCTGCCGCGGTCAACCGTGTTTACTTTTTTGTCGAAATATGATATAATGGGAATAACATCCAAACCCGAACCCACGGAGGTATGTTATGGTAAATATAGGCAACGACTGGGATGAGATCCTTAAGGGAGAATGGAGTAAGGAGTATTACCTGAAGCTCCGTCAGTTTTTAAAGGCTGAATACTCAACCCGTCGGGTATACCCCCATATGAACGACATCTTCAACGCCCTCAGGTACACCTCCTTTGAAAATACCAAGGTGGTCATAATCGGTCAGGACCCTTATCACGGCCCGGGGCAGGCACACGGGCTTTGCTTTTCGGTAAAGCAGGGTGTCACTCCGCCGCCTTCCCTTAAGAATATATTCAAGGAGCTTGCCTCTGACGTGGGTAAGCCCATCCCCTCTCACGGAGAGCTCACCGACTGGGCAAAGCAGGGTGTACTGCTGCTTAACAACGTGCTCACAGTCCGTGAGGGAGAGCCCACCAGCCACAAAGGGATGGGCTGGGAGACCTTCACCGACAGAGTTATCTGCGAGCTTAATAAAAAGGAAACTCCCGTAGTCTTTCTGCTGTGGGGCGCTCACGCACAGAAAAAGGCGGAGATCATAGATAATCCCATTCATTATAAGCTAATGAGCGTGCACCCAAGTCCCCTTTCCGCCTCCCGCGGCTTCCTCGGCTGTAAGCACTTCTCAAAGACTAACGAGATCCTTATAAGGAACGGGCTCGCTCCCATCAATTGGTAATGGATCTTTTAGAGCATTTTCTCGTCTTTCGGTGTGCGGGTTGCGACGAGGCACTTCCCGCAGGTCAGGTACTCTGTGACCGGTGCGAAGAAGAATTTCGCAAGGAGTGCAACTCCCCTTGCAAGCACTGTCACGCAAAACACATAGAATGCGGTTGCTTTGCTAACGGAAGGAAAAGTCCCGCAGACCGTGTACTGCACCATTCTCCTTATCGCAGAGCCGGCGTCACCCATAATATGATCAGACTTTGTAAATCAACCAAAGACAAATACCTGACCTACTTCATATCCGCGCTGTTGGCATCGGAGATAGAACGAAAGCTATCCCCCGCACCCACCGCAGTGCTGGTACCCATGCCTCGCTCTTATGCTGCGTATATCAAAAACGGCTTTGACCAGTCAAAGACCGTTGGCAAAGAGATCGCCTCCGCCCTTGGCATAGGATACTGCGAGGCTCTTATAAACAACGGAAAGAAAATGCAAAAGCTGCTGGGCTACCGAGGCAGACTGAAAAACGCAAAGAAGGCCTTCGTCCTCGGGCAAAACGCCACCGATATTCGCGGAAAGCGCGTTATCCTCTATGACGATATAACCACCACGGGCGCCTCTGCCACCGCCTGCATAAAGCTGTTACGGGACGCAGGCGCCGTAGGCGTTGACTTCGTTTCGTATGCAAGGACTGAAAGATAAAGAACACACACCTCACGGTGTGTGTTCTTTATCTTTCAGCATTATGTCGATTATCTCGCGGTCGGTCTGCGCCATTCCTCTTTGCGCAAGACGTCCTACGTTTCGTATGGTATCCTCTACCCCTGCCGCCACTATGCCGTCTCCGCGGTAAAACTCCTTACCGTGCATATACATCTGCATACCGAGAAGACCCGACTCCACGGCGGAGGCTATCTTCGCCGCACAGCTTGCCTTGGCTCCGTCGCAGACTACGCCCGAATTGATGGCAAGGGCATTCACCACCGTGTGAGATATCTCAGGGAGCTTACCTCCGTGCAGATACATTACGCCTGCGGCGGCGCCGCATCCTGCGCTGATAGCTCCGCAATAAGCGGAAAGACAGCCGATGCCCGTCTTAAGGTGTATCGTAGTAAGGTTGGAAACCACAAGGGCACGTAACAGCAGCTCGTGAGAAACGCCTAACTCCTCTGCGTAGACGATAACGGGAAGTGAAGCGGTCATACCCTGGTTTCCGCTGCCGGAATTTATGATGACGGGCATCTCACAGCCGTTCATACGGGCATCTGAGCCTGCCGCCGCCCACGCCTTTGCGCGGTTATGTACCGTATTTCCGTAGGACATAAGCAGAGTCCTGCCGATGGCGGCACCGTACTTGCCGGTCAGCCCCTCCTTTGCAATATCACTGTTATACTCTATCTGCCTTTCCAGCACTTCACTGACTTTAGAGAGCTCCACGGTGTCTGCAAAATCTATGATGTCTGCCACGGTAAGGGAAGTGTGATCGCGGTCTCCCGCATTCTGCTCTATCTCCTTTTCGAAGATGATCTTGCCGTCCGCCTTTACAAGACAAAGTCCCGTATGGTGCTGTGCCGTACGTGCGTAGGCGGTGTGACCGCCGCCCGATATAGTGATGCCGATATCCAAGATATACTCGCTCTGCGCCTCGCTGACAGTTATATCCACACCTTCCAAAAAGTCGCGGATAGCATCCCTCTTGTTTTCATCCATTGCGGCCAGAACCTCTAATTCCTTAGACGGCTCCCCCGCTACAATGCCTGCGGCGCATGCCGCCTCGATACCCCGCAGATCGTCGGTGCCGGGAACGATAACGCTCTTGACGTTCTTGATGATATTGCCGCTGACGGCGATCTCCACCTTTTCTATACCGTAGGCAAAGTGCTCCTTTGCCTTGGCGGCAGTCAGGGCGATGGCGATGGGCTCGGTGCATCCCATAGCGGGGATGAGCTCCGAGTGCAGTATGTCTATATATTCCTTATACAGCTTATCAGTCATCATAAAAGAGCGAGGATCTCCTCTGCATTGGTGTCCGGCTTTACCTTGGGCATTACGTGTGCGATATTACCCTCCTCGTCAATTAAGAAGGTGGTGCGCACTACGCCCATACCCACTTTGCCGCACATTTTCTTTTCCTGCCACACGCCGTAGGCTTCGATAGCTATACGGTCGGGGTCGGAGAGAAGAATAAAGGGCAGGCCGTACTTCTCGGCAAACTTCACGTGGCTTGCCACGCTGTCACGGCTTATGCCGATGACCGCGGCGCCCTTACTCTCAAACTCCTTATATAGCCCTGCAAAGGCGCAAGCCTGACGGGTGCAACCGGGGGTATTATCCTTGGGATAGAAGTATAAAACTACCTTCTTACCCTTAAAGTCAGCAAGAGAAACGTCATTTCCGTCCTTGTCCTTAAGGGTAAAGGCGGGTGCCTTCATTCCTGATTCTAACATTCTCACGCCTCCGTGGTGCCTGCACCGCAGCACTTCTTGTATTTCTTACCGCTGCCGCAGGGACAGGGGTCGTTTCTGCCGACCGTGGCGGCGGCACGGACGGTGGTAGGCTTCTTCTGCCCTGCCTTGCCGCCTGCGAAGCCCTCTCGCGTTACCTTGGCTACCTCCTTACGCTCGGTAGGTGCCTTACGGGGAACAACG
>JAZQCR010000144.1:0-26655 GCA_045546375.1 Eubacteriales bacterium
GGTATGCACGTTTGGGAAGACCACTTCATCCCCGAGATCATTGACCCCGACACAGGCGAGGTACTGCCCAAGGGTTCGGTAGGTGAGCTGGTATTCACCACCATCACCAAGCAGGGCTTCCCCGTTATCCGTTACCGTACCCGCGATATCTGTCAGCTCAATTACGAGCCCTGCAAGTGCGGACGTACCCACGTTCGTATGAAGAAGCCTCAGGGACGTACCGACGATATGCTCATCATCCGCGGCGTTAACGTCTTCCCCTCCCAGATCGAAGAGGTGCTCTTAAAGCTCGAGGGCAAGGTGACACCCAACTACCAGATCATCGTAGACAGAGTAAACAACACCGACACTCTCGACATCAACGTGGAGATGAGCGAGGAGCTGTTTGCCGACGATATTAAGAGTATCGTGAAGATAGAGCAGACCATTGTAGAGCAGCTGCGCTCCACTCTGGGTCTCGGCGCAAAAGTACATTTAGTCAACCCCAAGTCCATCACACGCTCCGAAGGTAAGGCAAAGCGTGTAATTGATAACAGAAAGCTGGTGTAGATCATGTTGATAAAGCAGTTATCGGTTTTTGTAGAGAATAAGACAGGTCGTCTGTCCGCTATCGTAGATGAGCTGGCAAAGGCTCATATCGACATCAGCGCCCTCTCCATGGCTGACACAACCGACTTCGGCGTGCTCCGCCTCATCGTCTCCGACACGGACAAGGCAAAGGCTGTGCTCCGCGAGGCAGGTGTGGCTGTAAAAAGCTCGGACGTGCTTGCCATCGAGATGGAGGATAAGCCCGGCGCCTTCGCAGGACAGCTTGCCAAGCTCAGCGAAAACGGCGTAGCCGTAGAGTATATGTACGCCTTCACCGCTCGTAAAGAGGGCCACGCTATGATGGTGCTTCGCGTAGACGACCTTGCAAAGGCAGAGGCGCTCATAGGCTAAAGACAATACCTATTCGCCCATTTGGACGAATAGGTATTTTAGCCGTACACTAAATTTATGAAAGAAGATTACACAATATGGAATACATCTTTTCAGACAGAATGAAGGATATGAAGGGCTCTGCCATACGTGAGATATTCAAGGCGGCGGCTGACCCCTCCGTAATATCTTTAGCAGGCGGTAATCCCGCTCCCGAGACTTTTCCAAGCGAGGAGCTGGCGGTAATCGCCGCAGAACTCTTAAAGAACGAGCCCGTACTCTCCCTTCAGTACGGCGTTACCGAGGGTTATCCCAAGCTCCGTGAGGCTGTGAAGGCACGCCTTAAGGAGAAGGAAGGTATCGGCGCCGAGGGCGACGAGCTTATCATCGTTTCGGGCGGTCAGCAGGGCATCGAGCTCACAGTCAAGTGCCTTCTTAACGAGGGTGACGTGATCATCGTAGAGGAGCCCTCCTTTATCGGTGCTCTTAACGCCTTCCGTTCCTATAACGCAAAGTTAGTGGGCGTGCCTATGGAGGCTGACGGTATGGATATGGCGGCGCTGCGTAAGGCCATCGCCGAAAACGACAACGTAAAGGCCATCTACACCATCCCCACCAATCAGAATCCCTCCGGCATCACCATGTCCCTTGAAAAGAGAAAAGAGCTTTACTCTATCGCCAAGGAAGCAGGCATCATCATCCTTGAGGACAACCCCTACGGAGAGCTGGTCTTTGACGGCAGGAAGATGCCTACCATCAAGAGCATGGATGACGGTTCCACCGTGGTATACTGCGGCTCCTTCTCAAAGGTCCTTGCCCCCGGTCTTCGTATCGGCTTCTGCATGGGCCCCTCCGAGATCATCGCAAAGGACGTCATCGCAAAGCAGATAACCGACGTGCATACACCTATGCTGACCCAGCTTTTAGCCTACGAATATATGACCCGCTACGATATGGATGCCAATATCGAGAAGAGCTGCGCCCTCTACGCACACAAGTGCGCTTACATGATAGAGTGCATCGAGAAGTACTTCCCCGAAGGCGTGACACACACCACACCTAACGGCGGCCTCTTTATCTGGTGCGATATGGGCGAAGGCTACGACGCTATGGAGGTATCTAAGATATGCGCCGCAGAAAAGGTGGTGTTCGTTCCCGGTAATACCTTCATGACCGATATGAATAAGCCTTGTTCCGCCTTCCGCTTAAACTTCTCCACCATGTCGGACGAGAAGATAGAAAAGGGCATCAAGATCTTAGGCGATACTCTTAAAAAGATAATGAATAAATGACCCTACCTCAAAGGAAGAATTCTTTACGTCTAAAGAATCACGACTATAACAGGTGCGGACTGTACTTTATCACTATATGTACCCACGGAAAGAAAGCTTTTCTGTCCACCGTACCCGTAGGGGCGACTCACGAGTCGCCCGCCCCGCTTTTAACAAAAGCGGGGACGATAGTGGATAACCTCATTTCCGCTCTTCCTTCAAAATTCAATCTGAAGGTAGACAAATACGTGATAATGCCTAATCACATCCACATACTTTTCCGTATTTCAGACCCCGAGCTTGTGCGGGCGACTCGTGAGTCGCCCCTACAGTCAGTTCCATCTGAGCTCGCACGCGCGGTGGGTTTTATGAAAATGAACTCGTCGAAAGAGTTTCACAAAATGGGCTTTGAGGGTAAGATCTGGCGACGGGGATTCCACGATCACGTAGTACGTAATCAGCACGACTACACAAATATTTGGGGCTATATTCATTGTAACCCCGTTCTGTGGAACAAGGATGTTTTTAATCCGAACAACGAAAAAAAGGACCTCGTATGAGGTCCTTTTTTAGCTTATTAGTCAAAAACGTATCTTGCTAAGATGGTTGCCATCTGTGCGCGGGTAGCCTTACCCTTAGGCACGATGGTGGTAGCGGACATACCGTTTATATAACCCTTAGCATTCGCCCAGGTAAGCGCCTCTTTTGCCCAACCTGACACCTTAGCGGCATCAGCATACTTCGACAGGTCACCCTTCACGCTCTCAACGTCCTCACCCTTGTACTTGGCGTATCTGTAGAGCATAGTAGCGAAGGTCTCTCGATCAAGCTGTTTGTTGGGAGCAAAGGTTGTGGTGGTAACGCCGTTTACGATGCCCTCCGAGTACGCCCAGGTGATAGCATCCTTATACCAGCCGTTGATGTCGGTAAGAGGTGTGGTGGGGTCAGCCACCTCGGGCTTGCCCTCCATGTTATACAGCACGGTTACGAACTGTGCACGGGTAGCAACTCCATCGGGGTTAAACTTGCCTGCGCCCATACCGTTCATAAGGCCACCGATGCAGGCACGGTAGATATCATCCTTCGCCCAGTGCTTATTAATATCGGTAAAGTCGATATTTACCTGCGCAAAGCCCTCTGCCACGCCGCCGACCTCCTCGGAAACGGTGAAGTTACCGATGTTATTGGCATTTATCTTTGACTCATACACATCGGGGTTAGCGAAGGGTACGGCTCTGGACTGAGAGGTGGAATCCTCCCCTGCAACAGCCGAGAAGCGCAGATATGCGGTGTAGGTGCCTGCCGGTGCATCCTTGGGGACGGTGACGGTCACGTTATAATCGTAAGTGCCCATGGAGTACCACTTGAGGGGGTCGATATCCACGGGGATATAGGTCTTCTTGCCTGCCGCATCGACCAGGACCACCTCGCTCTTTATGCTGCCGAGGAGATTACCGAAGCCCGTATTCTCAACACTTCCCTTCAGGCGGAGCACGTCGCCGCGCTTGACCTCCTTTGAGAGCTGTGCGTCACGGAGCACGAAGCGGTAGCCCATATGGTCAAGCATGAATTTCTGCAGGCTCATCCCATAGTATTCAGACACGTCGGGCATACCCTCGAAGTAGTATTCATCACCGAACTCAAGGCGCTCAAGCTCGGTCTGCAGACCGGTAGTATTAGTGGTCAGGTTGCGCAGATAGGAAAGGTGAGAGTCATACAGCTCCTTCACAAATCCGTCTGTGTAAATAGGAGAATTATGCTGAGCCAAGAACTCCACTGTGGTGTGTGCCATCTCGCCGCCGTAGGGGATGTGCGCCTGGCTATTTAAGAACTGCACGCCCTGCTTACGTGTAAAACCGTCACCCCATGTGCCGTAGTCGTTATCGGTGCCAAGATAGCCGTCGTTGTACATACCGATGCGGTACGCCTTATGATCCTTATCAAGGGGGAGATCCTTTATCAGCGCGGGGCCTAGACGTCCTGCAAAATTTACCACCATAGTGGGATTACGTAAGAGCACGCAGATGGATTCATCCAGATTCTCTACCCACGCGCCGATGATGGCGTTAGCATAGTTCTTTTCCGCATACTTACTGGAGTGCATCTCGCCCCAGGGGCCTATCATACCGCCCTCGATGGCGATGACGATATCGGTATAATCGTTAAGTATCTCAGAGATCTGCTCTATATGAGTGATGATCATCTCCAGCTCCGCGGGCTCGGCGCCTACGTGGTCGTCCCAGGCATAAGCAAAGCGAGGGATGCACTGTACGCCCAGCTTGCGGGCTGTCTCGAAGGTCTCGCGGATCGCCTCCAGAGTCTGCTCGTTAAGCTCCTCGTCAACTCCGCCGACCCTCACGGGATTTTCCTTAACAGAAGGATAGTTTTCGTTAGTGTACTCGTTGCCCGCAGAGAATGCGGAAAGGTCGTACATAGGGGTGGACAGACCTGAAGGATGCTCGGTATAGGATGCGGTAGAGCCGTTCTTATTAGCCGAGATCCAGTAGTAACGGCCGATACCGCGGCCGGGTGCCTTGTCAAAGGTGACGGTAGAGTCAACGTACTGTATACCCGAGTCTACCAGCAGCTCCTCGGCGATGGATACCACCGCAAAGGACGAGCACACCGTTAAAACACAAAGTACAAGTGATAATAATCTTTTCATTCTTTCTCCTTATATGATTTCAGAAATTATATTCAAGTCGATCTGATCGACTGTGCCGTTTTTATCAAGATCCGCAAGGGTAAAATCGTAAGCGGAGAGATCGTAAGTGCCGCTCTCACCGCGCTGTGCGATGTAACGAGCGGTGAGCTGCAGATCAAGGACGTTGACGTAGCCGTCGCCGTTCACGTCACCCGCACGGTCTGTAACAGAGAAGGTGCCAAGATAGTTAGCGCCATAGCTCTCATTCCACACGCCGTCGTTTGCAAAGCGTACGGAATACGCGCCGTCCGCCGCATCCTCGTAGGAGGCAGAGCCCATACGCAGATAAGCGGTATACTCACCTTTACCGAGGCTCTCGGGCAGGTCGAGCGTGACGGAGTAGTCGGTGGTCTCGGTGCTCTTGAAGTCCTTGGGGTCAAGGTCTGCCGAGAGAACGGTCTCGCCGTTATCACCCACCAGGATCATCTCGCAAACGGGATCAAAGAGGATGTTACCGAAGCCTGTATTCTCCACCTTACCCGCGAAGGTGATGCTGCCGCCCATGTTGGCACTCTCGTCATTCTTCGCCTCGCGAACAACGAAGCGGAAGCCCATATGGTCAAGCATAAACTTCTGCATAGTTTGTCCGTAGTATACGGAAACGTCAGGCATACCCTCGAAGTAGTGGTTCTCACCGAAGGTGATCTTATCAAGCTCCTGCTTGATATTATGGCTGTCGCTCTTTATATTGGAAAGATAAGAGAGGTGGGTGGCATACAGCTCGTAAACGAAGCTGTCGCTATAGATAGGCGAGGGGGAGCCGCCGGCGACGGTACCCAGCACGTGCTCAATGCCGGTGTACGCCATCTCACCGCCGTAGGGAGCGTACTCGCCGATAACACGAAGCATCTCAATACCTTCTGCGCGCTCCATTGTGGCGGTACCCCAGGTGCCGTAGTCCCAGGCGTTGCCCAGGTAACCGTCATTATACATACCGAAACGGAAGCAGAGGGGGTTGGCACCCGACTTCATATCGGCCATAAAGAGGGAGTTGCGCTCTGACTGCGAGCCGTTGTTGCTCGAATATATATAGTTTATGAAAAAATTGCTGGTACGGCAGAGGATGGTGATATCGGCATCCAGGTTGTCCACCCACGCGCCAACAATGGTGCTCATACTCTCTCTTGAGGAATACTTCGAGGAGTGCATCTCACCCCAGGGGCCTACCATACCCGCCTCAATGGCGATGACGGTCTTAGGGTATTTATTGAGCACAGAGGATATCTGCTCAATGTGCTTTACTATCCAGGAGATATCGTCAGGCTCACAGCCTACGGTGTCGCTCCAGGTATAGGCAAAGCGGGGGATGACCAGCACGCCCTTGGCCTCAGCCGCCGCAAAGTATGAGTCAAGGCCTGCGAGGGTCGTCTCGTCTATCAATTTATTCTCGAAGGCCAGCTCTTTGTCAACAGAATCAACAAAGGCAGAGTGATAGCCTGTCTGGGTATAATCGTTACCCGAAGAGAACATACAAAGGTCGAATTTCGGCGAAACGGTAGCCGTACCGAAGCTCGCACCAAGGGTATCCTTTCCCAGGGTCTTCCAACCGCCGGGGGTATAGCCCGTGCCGGGATTATCAAAGCTTTCAAGTGTTTCGGTATAGTCGATGCCCGAATCCACCATAGCCGCAAATGAAGTAACGCACATAGCGCTTATCATAACAAGTGCAAGCGCTACGGATAATAGCTTTTTCATTTCTTCCTCCATATGAACTATAAACATAGTTAATAGTATAATACCATAGATGTCGGAAATAGTCAAGGTGGTGTGACGACGGAATGGAAGTCGCTGCTCCACAGTTCGACTACGGCGCACGCGCCTCTAAAATGGTATAAAAATCACAATCGCGGCAGCGGCGGCCTTCTCCGGCGGAAAAGGGTGATATAGCGCTCTCCGTCCATATTATCACGGAGATATCGCGGCAGCGTGCACCTCCACCATCGGGTGGAGGCCGGCCGCTGTGATATTGCAAGCGGCAAGCACTTACTTTAGCCTTCCCCTTTGGCAAAGGGGAAGGGGTACCTGCCGAATTGCGGACATTATCTCCGTGATGTTTTACAACTCGGTAGGGGATGAGGATTGCGGGCTATCGGTCATTTTCCCATCCTCATCCCCCAACGAGGGATCGACAGATAACAGCTTTTTTACGCTATCTTCGTTGGGACCCCCTTCCCCTTCAAGGAAGGGGAAGGCTACGGGATAGCTCGCCGACTCGTGATATCACGAAGATAACAAAAATGACAGCCAAAAGGCTGTCATTTTGTTTATAATGAATTTTCGTTAAAACCGACGACATGTGCGTCGGTTTTAACACCTTACGGCTCCGCAAGTGACGCGTTAGCGGCGCGCCGATGCGAATGCACGGAGCCTCACCACTCAAAAACCAAAGGTTTTTGAGTGCCCAAAGGAGATAGGAAAAAAAGAGGCGGAATGGACAAGCGGCACCCGAAGGCGTACCTACGTACGTCGAGAGGTGCCGATTGTTCATAGCCAAAAACGTATAAAGAAAAAGAAGAAAACTCAAAATGAGTTTTCTTCCTTAGTCTTATAACATAAAACCTGAGTACAAAATCAAGTCCCGTTTCGTTTTTGGCGGTCCGGACTTTTTTTGCATCTCCGACTTATTCAACACAGACGTGCCAGTCCCCGTAAGGATCAGCCACAGCACCTGTCTGGATGCCTGTAACGGTGTCGTACAGCTTCTGGCTCACGGGGCCGATCTCTCCGCCGCCGATGACCATTACCTCGTCCTCATAACGAAGCTTGCCTACAGGGGAGATGACTGCCGCGGTACCCGTACCGAAGCATTCCTCTAACTTTCCGTTCTTCTGAGCCTCGAGAAGCTCGTCAACGGATATCTTTCTTTCCTCTACCTCATATCCCCAGTCACGGCACAGAGTCAGTACCGAGTTACGGGTGATACCGGGCAGGATGGAGCCGGAGAGCGCGGGGGTGACGATCTTACCGTCTATCTTGAAGAAGATGTTCATAGCGCCGACCTCCTCGATGTACTTGCGCTCAACACCGTCAAGCCACAGTACCTGGGAGAAGCCTGCGTCGTGTGCCTTCACCTGAGCGATGAGGGACGCGGCGTAGTTACCGCCCGTCTTGGCAAAGCCGATACCGCCGCGGACAGCACGGACGTACTCGTCCTCGATCCAGATGCCTACGGGGGCAAGACCGCTTGCGTAGTATGCGCCCGAGGGGGAGAGGATTATCATAAACAAATAGGTCTTAGAGGGAGCAACGCCGAGGAACTCGTCGGTTGCGATAACGAAGGGACGAACGTACAGGGAGGTACCGGGCTCGGTGGGGATCCAGTCCTCGTCCACCTTAACAACCGCCTTAACAGCCTGAACGAAGTCCTCTACGGGTATCTCGGGGATGCACAGACGCTCGTTGGATGCGTTTGCTCTCTTTGCGTTCATATCGGGACGGAAAAGATATGCCTTACCGTCAGTGCCCTTATAGGCCTTTAAGCCCTCGAACATCTCCTGGCCGTAGTGGTACACCATAGCCGCAGGAGACAGAGATATATTCTGGAAGGGTACGATGCGTGCATCGTGCCAGCCCTGACCCTCGGTGTAGTTCATAATGAACATATGGTCGGTAAAGATCTTACCGAAGCCAAGGGGCTTGCCCGGCTCGGGCTTTTTAGCGGGATTTTTAGTGAGTTCTATCTTGATATCCAGCATGATTTACTCTCCTTTGTAGTTATAGCCAAGCTCTACTGCGCCGATATTCTTTTCAATGAGGTCGGCACGCTTTGCGGAAACTACCTTCTTCATTGTTTCAGCTACGTTCTCGTAAGGTATCATACCCGTCTTGGCGATGGCGTGGCCCAAGATGATCATATTTGCCAGGGTGTCGTAGCCCTGCTCGCTTGCCATATTGGTAGCGGGGATATAGTATACGTTTACGTCGGTACGCTCCACCTTACGGCTGATAAGGGAGCTGTCCACGATGATGGTAGCGCCGGGAACAGCCTCATTCTCATACTTGTCAAGAGAAGGAAGGTTCATTGCGATAAGCACGTCGGGCTTATTAACGATGGGAGAGCCCACCTGTGCGTCCGAGAGGATAACAGAGCAGTTCGCCGTGCCGCCTCTCATTTCGGGGCCGTAGGAGGGGAGCCAGCTTACGTTTCTGCCCTCGAGGAGTCCCTCGTATGCTAAAAACTTACCTGCGAAGAGGATACCCTGTCCGCCGAAGCCTGCTATTAAGATCTGTGTAGTACTCATTTGCCTGCCTCCTCGGTCTTGTCCTTATATACTCCCAGAGGATAGTAGGGGAGCATATTCTCCTCAAGCCACTCCAGTGCCTTCTCAGGTGTCTTACCCCAGTTGGTAGGACAGGTGGAAACCACCTCGATAAGGGAGAAGCCCTTGCCCTCTACCTGGTTCTTAAACGCCTTAAGGATAGCCTTCTTGGCTGCCTTTACGTTCTTTACGTTGTTTACGGCTACGCGCTCGATGTAGGAGGGGCCCTCTAAGGTAGAGAGCATCTCGGAGATACGAACGGGATAGCCAACGGTATTTACGTCACGGCCGTAGGGGCTGGTCTGTGTTACCTGTCCGGGAAGAGAGGTAGGAGCCATCTGACCGCCGGTCATACCGTAGATAGCATTGTTTACGAAGATAACGGTGATATTCTCGTTTCTCGCCGCAGAGTGTACTGTCTCTGCAGTACCGATGGATGCAAGGTCGCCATCACCCTGGTAGGTGAATACGATCTTAGAGGGGTCTGCGCGCTTAACGCCGGTAGCAACGGCGGGGGCACGGCCGTGAGCCGCCTGCACCATATCACAGTTAAAGTAGTTATATGCGAATACGGAGCAACCAACGGAAGCGACACCTATGGTATCTCCTGCGATGCCCAGCTCGTCAAGGGCCTCAGCTACCAGACGGTGGATGATACCGTGGGTACAGCCGGGGCAGTAATGGAAGGGGGCGTCGGTCAGTGCCTTGGGCTTTTCAAATACTGTCATCAGTTTGCTCCTCCTTTCGCTGCATTTTCAATTGCCGCCACTACCTCTTCAGGTGTGGGGATCATACCGCCGCTGCGTGCGCAGAGGCTGACGGGGCGCTTGCACTCGGTAGCCAGGCGCACGTCCTCGATCATCTGACCCATATTAAGCTCTACGCTGATAAATGCCTTGCACTGCTCCTTCGCCTTGGCAAAAGCCTTTGTGGGGAAGGGCCACAGGGTGATGGGACGGATCATACCCACCTTGATGCCCGCCGCACGTGCTACGTCAACGGCGTTCTTTGATACACGGGATGCGATACCGAAGGCAACAACGCAGTACTCTGCGTCCTCCATCAGGTACTCCTCCCAGAGCTGCTCGTTCTCCTCAACCTCGGCATATCTCTTATAGCGGTCGATGTTCCACTGCTCAAGCTCCTGAGGCTGAAGGGCAAGAGAGTTGATGATATTGGGCTTGCGCTCACCCTTGGTACCGGTGAGAGCCCAGCTCTTGTCGTGCTCGTTTACCTCTAAAGCGTCAAGGGAAACAGGCTCCATCATCTGACCCATGGTTCCGTCTGCCAACAGCATGCAGGGCATACGGTACTTCTCTGCACGGTCAAAGCCGTGGAATACCATGGATACCATCTCGTCAACCGAGTTGG
This sequence comes from Eubacteriales bacterium, assembly GCA_045546375.1. Taxonomy (GTDB): domain Bacteria; phylum Bacillota; class Clostridia; order Oscillospirales; family CAG-272; genus CAKSEI01. Next base: position 10,524 of record JAZQCR010000144.1, read on the forward strand.
GAGCGAGGACCAGCATATGATAGTCGCCGTGTCCGCCGCCGCGGGTGGCCTGGAAATAGTCGGATTGGGAGGGCTGGATACCGCCAAGACCGGGGCCGCCTCTCTGTACGTTTACGATAAGCGCGGGCAGATCACAGCCTGCCAGGTAGGAAAGACCCTCACTCTTAAGGGAGATTCCGGGGCTGGAGGAAGAGGTCATAACTCTCTTACCTGCCGCAGCCGCACCGATAACCATATTGATGGCAGCGACCTCGCTCTCTGCCTGTAAAAACGTTCCGCCGATCTTGGGCATACGCTTAGCCATGTATGCCGCTACCTCTGTCTGCGGAGTGATGGGGTATCCGAAGTAGTGGCGGCAGCCTGCCATGATGGCGGCCTCAGCCATAGCCTCGTTACCCTTCATAAGTACTTTTTCGGACATGTCTATATCCTCCTTACTTCTCTACTTTAATAACACAGTCGGGACACATGGTCGCGCAGAAGGCGCAGGCGATGCAGGCAGACTGGTCTGTTATCTGTGCGGGGTGATGACCCTTAGAGTTGATCTCGTCCTTGGCGAGAGCTATGATACCCTTGGGGCAGGCGGTGATACACAGTCCGCAGCCCTTGCACAGGTCTTTGTTAAACGTTACTTTAGCCATTTTGATTCTCCTCTGTTACCAGATGGTTTTTTGTAGTGAAAGCGGCAATAAATTGTCGATTTTTCCGATTAGATTATTATACACCCATTGGGGTACGGTTGTCAAGGTTATGGGCAGATTAAGAGCTGCAGAAACCTCGTTTGCATACTCTACCGAGTCAAGCACCGTTTCCTCGGTGGTGGCAGGGCCTAAATTAGTGTTATTTACTATGCCCGTGAAGGGGATACCGCAGGCGCGCTCTATCTCGCGGACTACCTCCACGGTGTCAGCAACGTTTGCGGTGAGGGGCCGCGAGCGATTGATGACCAGCAGCATCTCGTAGTCGCCCTCCTCAAGGATAGCGGGGGCGTATCTGCCCAGAGCCAGCGCTCCGCGGTCGTCTCCGCCTATATCCAGCACTGCATAGCGGCTCTTGTCCTCTGTCACCGAGTACATCTCGGGGGGCAGGGCGGGCACGTCTACGTTTGAGTTAGCATAGGAGCTGACGATGAGCTTCACTCCCGCCGCCGCAAGCTCTTTTTCCGAGTCCTTGGTGCGGAAGTAGGGGTTGACGATGTCCATGTCGGCCACTGTCACCGCCTTGCCTTCCTTTGCCAAGGCCAGGGCGTAGTTTACCGCTATATTGGTTTTACCGCTTCCGTAGTGACCTGCGAAAAGCGTAATTCTTTTTGTTTTCATCTTCTTTACGGAGACGCCGCAAACTTTTTGAAAAAAGTTTTCCGCACCTTTTAAAAACTTTTGAAATAGGGGGGTATTTGGTTTGATTACAGAGATATTGTATTATCTCTGAGATATTACTCACGGGTCACTCTTTCCTGTCATCCTGAGCGTAGCACACGGTGAAACCGTGTGCGCAGTCGAACCCCGAAGGGGCGACCGAAGGTCGGGACCTACGCAGGCGTGAACATTTGGCAAGATGCAACCGGCGAGCGGATAAAATACTCTATTATCTATTCGATACAAAAGATAGCCTTAAACCACTATCGGCTGCCGTCCGAGATCCCACGCCTTCGGCGTGCCCTCCGGGTTCGACTACGTGCCTACGGCACTCCGCTCAGGATGACAGTCGCAGTCGACTTTTTATAAACGGTTTCGCTGTATCTTACCCGAGACGGTCTTGGGCAGCTCGTCGCGGAACACAACGATCCTGGGGTACTTGTAGGGTGCGGTATGGGTCTTGACGTAGTCCTGAATTTCCTTCTTTAACTCCTCCGTGCCCTCGGTGCCGGGGGTAAGGACTATGCTTGCCTTTACCACCTGGCCTCTCACCTCATCGGGTGCGGCGGAAACACCGCACTCAAGGACGTAGGGAAGCTCCATGATGACGTTCTCTATCTCGAAGGGACCGATGCGGTAGCCCGAGCTCTTGATGACGTCGTCGATACGGCTCACGTACCAGTAGTAGCCCTCCTCATCCTTGTAGGCCACGTCGCCCGTATGATAGAGGCCTCCCTCGAATACCTCAGCGGTCTTCTCGGGGTTATTATAGTACTCACGGACAAGTCCGCAGGGGTGACCGTTCTTCAGGCTGATACAGATCTCGCCCGACTGACCCACGGGGACGGGATTGCCCTCGGGATCGTAGATGTCGATGTCGTAGCTCTTCACCGGCTTACCCATAGAGCCGAGGCGAGGCTTCATACCTACGGTATTTGCAACAAGGACGGTGCCCTCGGTCTGACCGAAGCCCTCCATGATGGTAAGGCCGGTAAGCTCCTTGAACTGACGGAATACCTCCGGGTTCAGCGCCTCTCCCGCGGTGGTCATATGCTTGACAGAGGAGAAATCGTACTTTGAGATATCCTGCTTTATCATCAGGCGCAGCATGGTGGGGGGAGCGCAGAAGGTGGTGATACCGTACTTTGCAAACATAGGCAGTATATCCTCTGCGTGGAAGCGGTCAAAGTCGTAGATGAATAAGGGTGCTTCGCACAGCCACTGACCGTACAGCTTACCCCACATGGATTTCGCCCAGCCTGTGTCCGAAATAGACAGATGCAGGCCGTCGGGGTCTACCTGATGCCAATACTTGGCGGTGACGAAGTGACCTAAGGGATACTTATAATTATGTGTCGCTATCTTGGGATATCCCGATGTGCCCGAGGTGAAGAACATAAGCATGTAGTCGTCACCGCAGGGTGCGTCGGGTGTGCGCTCGTAGTGACTGGAATATACCTTGTATTCCTCATCAAAGGTGCGCCAGCCTTCCTTCTCGCCGTTTACGATTATCTTGGTTACAAGGCTCTCGCACTTTGCCGCCGCCTTATCCACTTCATCCGAGATACCGCCGTCAGCGGTACAGAGGATAGCGGAAACGCCTGCGGCGTTGAAGCGGTACTCGAGATCGTGGTCGAGAAGCTGATTGGGGGCTAAAATCGCCACAGCGCCCAGCTTATGAAGGGCGTTGATAACGAACCAGAACTGGTAGTGGCGCTTTAGGATAAGCATTACCTTATCACCGCGCTTGATACCGATGCTCTTGAAGTAGTTGACCGCACGGTTAGACTCCTGCATGACCTGCTTAAAGGTAATGCGGCGCTCGGTACCGTCACCCGAGATATGTAAAAATGCGGTCTTATCGGGATCCTTCCTTGCGATGGCGTCCACCACATCGAAGGCAAAGTTGAATTTATCTTCATTCTTATAGGTAAGGCCCTGCAGACTGCCGTCCTCGCCCTCTACGGTGTCGATAAAGTCCTCGTACACACGGCGGACGTTGTCCCTCTTGTCCGCTACGATGGTAGCGTAGTCCTCTTTTTCCTGCTTGGCGATGTACTTGGCAGGATTCAGAACCATAGCGTAGAACTCACAGTCGCCGCCTACCGCCACCATACCGTGAGGTGTGGAGGAATCGTAGTAGATGGTGTCACCGGGGCCCAGTATCTCATAGCTTGCGCCCACCTGCACCTTTAATTTACCGCTGATGACAAGGTCAAGCTCCTGTCCCTCGTGAGAGGTCAGGGGTATCTCCGAGCGCTCTGCCTCGGGAGAATACTCTGCGCGGACGTACAGAGGGTCAGCGATACGGTTCTTGTATGCCGCCGCCATATTGTAATAGGTCATACCGTGGGCCTTCTCGATCTTCTGTCCGTCGCCGGCTCTGGTCAGGTCGTAGGAGGTCAGGGTAGGGCTGCTACCCTCGATAATATCGGTGACGACAACGCCGAAGGCAAGGGCGCAACGGTATAAGAAAGCAAAGTTCAGGTCGCGCTCGCCCGCCTCGCAGGCTATATACTCCGCCTCATCGACACCGGCCTTTGCGGCCATCTCCGCCGTGGTAAAGCCCTCGATCTGTCGCAGCTCTGCGATTCTTTTGCCCATCTCCTTTATGGTGAGGGCAAGTCCTGTGGTCTGTTCCATATTTTTCATACTCCTTTTGGGGGACTCGTTACCTAAAAAGTAAACCCGTCCCAAAGATACTTGTCGTTTCTTTGAGACGGGATAGTATACCCGCGGTAGCACTCAAATTGCACCGTAGTGCCACTCACGCTCTATCAAGCGTTACGCCTTTACGCGGCAGGACGGGAAAGTTCTACTAACGCATACTCGCTTTCTTCTTTCCGACTCGGAAGCTACAAACATCGGGGCTCTCCCACATCGGCTCTCACCATACGCCGACTCTCTTTGGAGGGAGGTGCTCCGCGCCCTCTTCGTCATAGTCTTTACAAGGTATTATACCACCCCTTGGGGATGTTGTCAATATGTTTTTTTGGATAATTTATATTGGGGAAGGTGTCGCCGCCTTTAGCGATGACGGATGAGGAGATCATAATTTGCAGAGACTTTGCTCTCCTCATCCACCATTTTGCTTCGCAAAACGGTCCCCCTTCTCCGCTGGAGAAGGCTGACTCTGCCACGGCATCACGGAGATATTATGTCAATAAACATATATCCGTTATTTAATAAATCCCCGTTTTTTCTGACGACATGTGCGTCAGAAAAAACTCCTTAAGGCTCCGCGAGTGCCACGTAGTGGCGCGAAGACGCGAGTGGTAGGGGTTCCCGAAGCGAACGCAGTGAGCTTTGGGGTTCCAGTGAACGGAGCCCTCCCAACCGCAATGCGACAGCTTTGCGGTTGCTTTTTAGAGTTGATTGCGCTGTATCTTACCCGAGATGGTCTTGGGCAGCTCGTCGCGGAAGACCACGATCCTGGGATACTTATAGGGTGCCGTATGGGTCTTGACGTAGTTCTGGATCTCACGCTTTAACTCCTCGGTACCCTCGGTGCCGGGGGTCAGCACGATACTTGCCTTTACCACCTGACCTCTGACCTCGTCGGGTGCGGCGGAAACGCCGCACTCAAGGACGTAGGGCAGCTCCATGATGACGTTCTCTATCTCGAAGGGACCGATGCGGTAGCCCGAGCTCTTGATGACGTCGTCCACACGTCCCACGTACCAGTAGTAGCCGTCCTCGTCCTTCCATGCGGTGTCACCCGTATGGTAGAGACCGTCGTGGTAGACCTCTCGTGTCTTTTCCTCATTGCGATAGTAGCCGAGGAACAGACCGCAGGGCGCCTCTCCATCCTTTACGCGGACGCAGATCTCGCCTGTCTCACCCACGGGAAGGGAGTTGCCGTCGGTATCCACGATGTCAACGTCGTACATAGGCGAGGGACGGCCCATAGAGCCTATGCGGGGGGTGGAGCCGTAGAGATTACAGATAGAAAGAGTAGTTTCTGTCTGGCCGAAGCCCTCCATGATGGTAAGACCGGTCAAGTCCTTAAACTGCTTGAATACCTCGGGGTTCAGCGCCTCGCCCGCGGTGGTCATATGCTTCACCGAGGAGAAATCGTACTTGGAAAGGTCCTCCTTGATAAGCATACGGAGCATGGTGGGGGGAGCGCAGAAGGTGGTGATGCCGTATTTAGCAAACATAGGCAGTATGTCAGCGGCGTCAAAGCGGTCGAAATCGTAGGTGAAGACTCCGCCCTCACATAACCACTGTCCGTAGTATTTACCCCACAGAGCCTTACCCCAGCCTGTGTCGGATATGGTCAGGTGCAGTCCGTCACGCTCAACGCAGTGCCAGTACTTGGCGGTGATGAAGTGACCGAGAGCATACTTATAGGAATGGGTAGCGATCTTGGGATATCCCGTAGTACCCGATGTAAAGAACATAAGCGCAGGCTCGTCGCCGCAGGGGGCGTCGGCAGGGCGCTCGTACTTGCCCGTAAAGAGGCCGTACTCAGCATCAAAATCGTGCCAGCCCTCACGCTTGCCGCCTACCAGTACCTTGGTGACAAGCTCGGGGCACTTCTCTTGCGCCTCGTCCACGTAGTCGGCTACTTTACCGTCTGCGGTACAGACGATAGCGGAAACTCCCGCCGCCTCAAAGCGATATTCGAAATCGTGGGTCAAAAGCTGATTTGTAGCGGGGATGGCGATAGCGCCCAACTTATGAAGGGCGGTCATACAGAACCAGAACTGATAATGTCGCTTGAGAACCAGCATAACGCGGTCACCCCGCTTGATGCCCAGGCTCTTAAAGTAGTTTACAGTCTGATTGGAGGCGCGCTTCATATCAGCGAAGGTGAAACGGCGCTCGGTATGGTCACGGTCGATGTGGAGCATAGCCAGCTTATCGGGATAAGCGTTAGCAACAGCGTCCACGGTATCAAATCCGAAGTTATACTTGTCAGCATTCTCAAAGGAGATGGACTGCAGCTCGCCGCGCTCGTTCTCTACACACTTGATGAAGTCCTCGCAAAGCAGGCGTTCGCTCTTTCTCGCGTGAACGATGGTGCGGCTGATCTCCTCCTCGGCTACCTTCTCACCTGCCAGAACAAGGGCGATAAAGGAGCAGGGTGCGCCGTCCACCGCGATCATACCGTGGGGAGTGGAGGAATCGTACAGTATGGAGTCGCCCTCCGAAAGCACCTCTACGTGGTCGCCCACCTGCACCTTTAATTTTCCGCTTAATACGTAGTCAAACTCCTGACCCGAGTGGGTGTCGGTGTGGATAGGCTTATTCTGCTGCTCCTCGGAATACTCATAGCGAACGAAGTAGGGCTCGGCTAACTTATCCTTAAAGCGGGAAGCAAGATTCTTAATTAATATACCGTCATCGTCAACGGTGGTCTGACCTGCGCCGCCTCTCGTTACCTGGTAGTAACGGAGCATAGGGCTCTTACCCTCTAAAAGCTCGATCATCTCAACGTCAAAGGCAAGAGCGCAGTTATGGATGAAGGAGAAGGGCATATCTTCTCTGCCCGCCTCGTATGCCTTACAGTCCTCTACGCTGAAGCCTGTTTTCTTGGACAGGGTCTGTACGCTCATACCGAGCACCTGTCTCATCTCCGCGATGCGCTGGGCTACCTCGCCCAGCTTGAACATTGCTGAATTTTCCATGTTCATAAGTTCCTTTCTTATTCCCGATCGAATAAAGCCGAATTCCTATTCGGTAGAAACGAAAAAATCCCGTCTCAAAGTGTATTCTTTGAGACGGGATGTTATAACCCGCGGTACCACTCAAATTGCACCTTAGTGCCACTCATGCTCTAACAAGCATTATGCCTTTACGCAGCAGTCACGGAAAGAACTACTCGGCTTTGCCTTTCGCCCTTTCAGCTCGGAAGTGATAAGCTCCGGTCACCCTACGTCTGCTCGCACCAACCGCAGACTCTCTTAAGTATGTGATCCTTCGCCGTCTTCGTCACAGCTTTTATTCGATTTCGGTTTATGGGCGTATTATACACCTGCAAAAACCGTTTGTCAAGGGGTTTTTTCAAGTTTTTTTATTAATTTTTCAACAAAAATGCCTCACCGTAGGGTGAGGTCTTGTTTTTTCACGTCATTTAGCCTTTAAGCCCAAGAGGGCGCTGAAGATATACGCGATATATACCACCATCCACATAAAGACGGGGGCAGTAAGGGTGTAGAGGATGCCTGCATTCCTCACGGTGGGAATGCCGTTTAACGCCCCGAGCAATATTACCGCTATACCCGACACCACCGCCACAATGGAGGCAAGCAAGAATGCCACCGTCGCAACGGGTCTGCACTGTTTATCTATGCTTAAATACATTTAATTACGTTTTCCGCTTTCCGTTATAGTTTCTTCTTATTACTTTCTGCCGGTGGAGCCGAAGCCGCCCTCACCGCGGACCGTGTCCGAGAGCTCGTCGCATTCTATAAAGGATGCGGTGATATAGGGAGTGATGACCAGCTGTGCTATACGCTCGCCACACTCTATAGTCTGGTCCATGTCGGAATGATTATGAAGGCATACCATCACCTCACCGCGGTAATCGCAGTCCACCACGCCCACCTTATTTGCGGGAGCAAGACCGCGCTTGGTGGCAAGGCCGCTTCTGGCGTAGATAAGTCCCGCATATCCTACGGGAAGCTCTAAAGCTATGCCCGTATGAACCAGGACGCTCTTACCTGCCTCGATCAGGATAGGCGCGTCGGTGCAGGCGTATAAGTCTGCCCCCGCCGCATACTCACTGCCGTAGGTAGGCAGGATGGCTCCTTCATTTAACTTCTTGATTCTGACTTCTGTCATATCGGTTTCTTCTCTTCTTCCCAAAGGATTATTTCGCCCGCCGCGCGTGTGCGGTTCATATCTATAACACGCTGATTTGACGAGCCGCGGAATACCAGGCGTATGTCCTTTAGCTCCTCTTTAAATTCGCCGTCCACCAGCACGTCCACGTAGGATAAAAGCTCCGGTGTCGCCTCGCAGGCAGGTGGAACCTCTCCCATCAGCTCCTCATAAAGGTAACCTGAGAACGCCCATATATTCTTATGTGGATAAAGCTCCTTTACCCTGCGGACGAAGGGTAAGAGTGCTCGCTGATTCACAGGCTCGAAGGGCTCGCCTCCAAGGAGGGTCAGTCCGTCGATAAAGTCGGGGGCGAGCATACGGATGAGCTTATCCTCCGCCTCTTTATCAAAGGGCTTGCCGTACTTAAAGTCCCAGGTCTCCGAGTTAAAGCACCCTTTGCAATGATGTGTGCAACCGGAAACGAAGAGGGTCACCCTTACTCCGCTTCCGTTTGCTATATCACAGTTTTTGATATTTCCGTAGTTCATATCAATAGGTTTTTCAAGTGATTTTTATAAGTGAAGAACTCTGTCTCTTATCTCCTGAGTTCTGCCCTGATTCCAGAACTGAGAGCCGATGTAGCCGCAGGTACGGCGGGCAACGTTCATGGTAGACTGGTCGCGGTTACCGCAGCAGGGGCACTCCCAGATGAGCTTGCCGTCCTCGTCGTCCACGATCTGGATCTCCCCGTCGTAGCCGCAGGCCTGGCAGTAGTCGCTCTTGGTATTGAGCTCCGCATACGTAATGTTATCATAGATAAACTTCATAACCTGCAGAACCGCGTCGATATTGTTCTGCATATTGGGCACCTCAACGTAGCTGATGGCGCCTCCGGGGGACAGAGCCTGGAACTTGCTCTCAAAGGCAAGCTTCTCAAAGGCGTCGATCTCCTCGGTCACGTGGATATGATAGCTGTTGGTGATGTAGCCCTTATCGTTGATGCCGGGCACTATGCCGAAGCGCTTCTGTAAGCACTTCGCAAACTTATAGGTGGTGCTCTCAAGGGGTGTTCCGTAGAGGCTAAAGTCGATGTGCTCCTTCTCCTTCCAGCCCTTGCACGCGTCGTTTAACTTCTGCATTACCTCAAGGGCAAAGGGAGTAGCCGCAGGGTCGGTGTGGCTCTTACCGGTCATATGCTTAACGCACTCGTAAAGACCCGCATAGCCAAGGGAGATGGTGGAGTAGCCGCCGAAGAGCAGCTTATCGATAGGCTCGCCCTTATCAAGGCGGGCAAGAGCACCGTACTGCCAAAGAATAGGCGCCGCATCCGAGAGAGTTCCCTTTAAGCGGTTATGACGGCACATAAGTGCGCGGTAGCAAAGGTCAAGGCGCTCGTCAAGTATCTTCCAGAACTTATCGAAGTCGCCGCCCGAGGAAAGGGCAACGTCAGGCAGGTTGATGGTTACAACGCCCTGATTGAAACGGCCGTAGTACTTGGGCTTGCCGTTCTCGTCAACGTAAGGAGTTAAGAAGCTGCGGCAGCCCATACAGGTGTAGCAGTGGCCCTCGCCGTTCTTGTCAACCTTTAGTTCTAACATCTTCTTCTCGGAGATGTAGTCGGGTACCATTCTCTTTGCGGTACACTGAGCCGCCAGGCGGGTCAGATACCAGTACTCGCTGTCCTCGTGGATATTCTGTTCCTCCAAAACGTAGATGAGCTTGGGGAAGGCAGGGGTGATCCACACGCCCTTCTCATTCTTGACACCCTGATAGCGCTGCTTCAGAGTCTCCTCGATTATCATAGCCAGGTCGTGCTTCTCCTGAGCATTCTTCGCTTCGCCTAAATACATAAATACGGTGACGAAGGGTGCCTGACCGTTGGTGGTGAGTAAGGTCACTACCTGGTACTGGATCATCTGTATACCCTTACGGATCTCGTCGCGAAGGCGTTTCTCAACAACGCGGCTGATGCGGTCCTCATCCGGAACCGAGCCAAGCTCGTCTACCTCGTCGAGGACCTGGGCTCTTATCTTCTCACGGCTGACCTGCACGAAGGGGGCGAGGTGAGCGAGGGAGATGCTCTGTCCGCCGTACTGGCTGGAGGCGACCTGCGCGATGATCTGAGTAGCGATATTACAAGCGGTGGAGAAGCTGTGGGGCTTCTCGATAAGAGTACCGCTGATGACGGTGCCGTTCTGCAGCATATCCTCCAGATTTACAAGATCGCAGTTATGCATATGCTGCGCGAAGTAGTCTGCGTCGTGGAAATGGATGATGCCCTGCTCGTGAGCCTCTACGATATCCTGAGGAAGCAGGATACGCTTGGTAATATCCTTGGAGACCTCGCCCGCCATATAGTCACGCTGAACGCTGTTGACGGTAGGATTCTTATTGGAGTTCTCCTGCTTGACCTCCTCGTTATTGCACTCGATAAGGGAGAGGATCTGCTCGTCGGTGGTGTTGGAGCGACGGACAAGGGCTCTGTTGTATCTGTAGGTGATGTATTTTCTTGCCAGGGCAAATGCCTGCAGACCCATGATGGCATCCTCTACCATATCCTGGATCTCCTCAACGGAGGGCGCTCTCTCAAGACGCGCGCAAGCCTCGGAGACGTCCTCTCCGATCTTCTTTATCTGGTCTCCGGTGATCCTGTCCTGGGGCTCCACCTCATTGTTTGCCTTGATTACCGCATTAATGATCTTGGTTATGTCAAATACTGCTTCCGAACCGTTTCTCTTGATAACTTTCATAGCTCTTCTCCTTCTTTCTAAAATCCATTGATATATAAGGGTTTCGGGCGGTTTTTGCCTTGTTGTTGTATCAAAAAATCCACAAAATATGCCGTAGCGAAATATATTATACCACAATATATAGTTTTTTCAAGGGGTTAACACCACATTTTGTGTCGCCAAATGATTTTCGTCATTTTGCACAGTTTGCCATTTGGTTTTTGGGCATTTTTTACAATACAAAAAGTTCCTCTTTTCTTGCGGCAAAATATATGCTATAATATGGATATAAACCCTCAAAAACACCTTATTTCAGGATATACAATAATGAAAAGATCGTATATTTACACACTGGTTTTCACTCTGCTTATAATACTTGTAGCGGCGTGCATCGCCTTCGGCTACTTTTCTCTTATTAACAGCGAGCCAAAGAGCTCGGGCAACGGTAGCGGCGCCACGCCCGCCTGGAACGAGCAATCGGGAGTGACGGATACGCCCTCCGAAGCACCTACCGAGGCACCCACCGACACCCCCACCGAGTCCACCGAGCCTACCATTTCACCCGAGGCGGCGCTCCCTCCGGAGCCCGTGCTCCGCGATCAGGCCGGGCATACCCCCACCGTAGTGCTGGACGCAGGTCACGGCTTCGGCGACGTGGGATGTGCAGGGCCCGAGACCCCTCTCGGCGTTTACGAGTACGAATATACCCTGCAGATGGCATATGCTCTCAAGGGTGAGCTGGAGGCGGCAGGCATCAGAGTCTTTCTCACTCACGACGGAAAGACCTTCCCTGACACCCGCGAGCTTATCTCCCTTTGCAAGGAGTACGGCGTAAGCTACGACACCTCAAAGAAGACCTGGGAGGACAACGACATCTTCTCCCCCTATGAGCGCGCTATCTATATGAACGTGCTTGACGCACAGTACGGCGTGGACTTCGCCTTCTCGGTACATATCAACGCTCACATAACCAACACCGAGCTCCGCGGCTTTGACCTTGACTATTGCGCGCAGAACCATCACTCGGATAAGAGTAAGGTTTACGCAGAGGCGATCAAAATGGCTCTGCAGGCAAAATACCCCTCAACTCCCCTTGCATATTACGAGGACTCCTGGGACGACTCCTTCGTGGTGACGAAATTCACCTCTATGCCCTCCGCACTTATAGAGACGGGCTATCACACAAACCCCGTTGACTGCGCTAACCTAAAGGACGAGGAGTGGCGGGATACACTTATGAAGAACACGGCAAGCGCCATTATTGAGGTAATAGAAAATGAGCACAAAGAAGGATGAACGCTGGGACATCTATGATATAAACAAAGTGCCCACGGGACGAACCATGGGCAGAAACGAGTGGATACTTAAGGATGGCGAGTACCATCTGACAGTCCTCGGCGCACTTCGCCGTCCCGACGGCAGGTACCTTATCACCAAGCGTAAGATGAATAAGGCTTGGGCACCCGGTCACTGGGAGATACCCGGCGGCGCTGCTCTTGCAGGCGAAAGCTCTCTTGATGCAGTAAAGCGCGAGGTGAGAGAGGAGACGGGCATCGACGTTTCAAATGCAAAGTGTACTCTTAAGCTGACCTACCACCGTGAGGCAAACACGGGGGATAACTACATCGTGGACGGCTACCTCATAGAGTGCGACTTTGACGAGGCGGACGTGAGGGCTGAGATAGAGGAGACCGACGGCTGGGCACTGGCTACCCGTGAAGAGATAGCCGAGCTCGGCGCCCGGGGCATATTCCTCCATTACGAAAGCGCGAAGATATTATTTGAATAATCATTAATGATTAAGGGGGACTTTTTGCAAAAAGTCCCCCTTAAACCCTTCAAAAACTCCAAATAAGGAGTTTTTCTTTTGGGCTTATCAATGTGCCAACAGTATGGATACTATAAACAAAAATACTCTTTTCATACCTTCAGTATACCGTCGTCAGAACATTTTTTCAATCAGGAAATATAAAACCCTTTAATTTATCAAAGCTTTGTGCTATAATTTGATTGGAATCCAATACCGAAAGGAATTATTACTATGGCTGACAAAAAATTACGCATAGGTATCATCGGATGCGGCGGTATCGCAAACGGCAAGCATATGCCCTCACTTAAGAAGATAGGCGAGGTGGAGATGGTGGCCTTCTGCGATATCATCAAGGAAAGAGCCGAGAAGGCGAAGGCGGACTACGGCACCCCTGACGCCAAGGTCTATACCGACTATAAGAAGCTGCTCTCTGATAAGTCTATCGACATAGTGCACGTGTGCACCCCCAACCGCTCTCACAGCTTTATCACGGTAGATGCCCTTGAGGCAGGAAAGCACGTTATGTGCGAAAAGCCCATGGCCATCAACTCCGAGGAAGCAAAGAAGATGCTGGATGCGGCAGAGCGTACGGGCAAGAAGCTGACCATCGGCTATCAGAACAGACAAAAGTCCAACGCCCGCTATCTTAAGGGCGAGGCTATGGCAGACACCTTCGGTGACATCTACTACGCGCGGGCTATCGCTCTGCGTCGCCGTGCGGTGCCCACCTGGGGCGTATTCTTAAACGAATACGAACAGGGCGGCGGCCCCCTTATCGACATCGGCACTCACGCCCTTGACCTTACCCTCTGGACTATGAATAACTATAAGCCCAAGTACTGCGTAGGCTCGGTTTATCATAAATTAAACGATCAGACCGAGACCGCCAACGTCTTCGGCGAGTGGGACCCCGAGAAGTTCACCGTGGAGGACAGCGCCTTCGGCTTCGTGGTAATGGAGAACGGCGCTACCGTTTCGGTGGAGAGCTCCTGGGCATTAAATATCCTTGATCCCATGGAGGCGACCACCTTAGTCTGCGGCACTAAGGGCGGTGGCGACCTTGTCGGCGGCGGTGTGCGCATCAACGGCATCCGTCAGGGCAGAATGTATAACTACTCTCCCGACCTGTCTGCAGGCGGCGTTGACTTCTACGACGGCGCGGGGGACGGCGACCCCGCATACCTTGAGGCAAGACAGTGGATAGACGCGGTCTTAAACGACACCGAGCCCTGCGTCCTTCCCGAGCAGGCCTACTGCATCACCCGCATCCTCGAGGGCATATATGAGTCCGCCAAGACCGGCCAGCCTTATTATTTTGAATAATAAATATATAATTAGGGGGACCTTTTCGAGAAAAGGTCCCCCTATAACCCCTCCCAAAGCTTCCTGACAAGGGGCTTTTTATTTAGGTTTTATCACGGAGATAGTATAAGCTCCAAGCACCTCGTAGGGGAGGCCCCTTATCTATCATCCTCTATGACCTCGCGTATCATCATTGCGCCCAAGCGGAAGCCCGATACAAACGTATCTCTTAAGGTTATATCTGTCAGTTGCGCATCAAGGTCCTTGAATTCATCGTACAGTTTATTTTCCTCTTCATTCAAAAGCCCACGTAACCTTTCGTCTTTTTCGTTCATTCGGGTAATGACCCTATCATATTCATCCCCCTTTTTGAAGTACTTTTCGTAGGGTGCAAGATTACCGTAATATAATTCTTCTAATATTTTCATGATATTACCTCCATATGATAACATTATGATAACACATTGTTTGCATATTTTCAAGAGAAAATGATATATAATGTAACAAATTGTTATCGAGGTGTTACTATGAAAAAATCCAAGATCCAAACCGGAGTACGTTTTGAACCCGAATTATTATTTAAAATAACCCAAGTTGCAAAGCATAATAAGCGTTCGCTCAATGCCCAGTTAGAGTTTTTAGCAGAAGCCTGCGTCAAAGAATACGAAAAAGAAAACGGAGAGATACCCATAAACGAAGAAGAATTATACAAAAAATAGTGTTCTTTCTCGGTCGATTGTAGGTGACGGCGTCCCCTGTAAGTTTCATGTTTACTTCTTGAACATCCTTGCGATTCGCGGTAGCATAGCTTTCCCTCACTGCGCCATCCCTCAGAACTCCCAAAAAGGGCTTTTTCTTTGGGGCTGATAACGGAGATGACGTAATATGTCTATTTATCGTTTTAGCGCCGCACTCTTCAGCCTTCTCCGTCGGAGAAGGTGGCCGAGTGAAACGAGGTCGGATGAGGAGATCATAATCAAGTCAAATTTTGTTCTCCTCATCCACCACTACGTCCGAACCCCAACGCCTCACTTGGTTCGGCGTCGGGAACCCGAGGGTGGTCCCCCTTCTGCGCTGGAGAAGGCCATAGTGCCGCATATCACAGAAATACAAACCCTTGCCATCAATGAAAAATAATCAAAAAAACTTGACAAGGGGCACCGATAGTGCTATAATCTACACATACGAAAACCGTTGACGCGGAGATAACGGCGACTATGCCTTCCAAGAGAGCCTGCGGCGCTGGGATGCAGGTAAGAAACAGATCGTCAAATGGACCGCTGAGGGCGCGGAGGAAATTCCGCGACGGCTGACCCACGTGACAGGGTCGGGGAATGATAGTTCCCGTAAGAGCACGAAAGTGAATTCAAGGTGGCACCGCGGATAAGGCTTTATTCGTCCTTGACAGAGAGCGCATTTTCTGTCGGGGATTTTTATTTTGCGGAGGACGAAATGTTACTTACCAAACGATGGCGACCATTGAATTATTAAAATAAGCATAGCACGCACCTCGCACCTGCCCCTTGGGGGTAGGGGGACCACCGACGGATGTCGGTGGTGGAAGGGGCATATTGATTTTGATATAACTAAAAGAAGGTATATAGATATGAAATTAGGAAACGTTGATTTTGACACTTATTTTAACAATTATCCCGATAAGGACGGTTACTTCGGCAAGTACGGCGGAGTATACATCGACGATAAGCTGAAGGCGGCTATGGCGGAGATCACCGAGGCGTACTTCTCCATCTGCCAGTCGAGAAAGTTCATCGCAGAGCTTCGTCGCATCAGAAAGGAATTCCAGGGCAGACCCACTCCCGTGACACATCTGGAAAGGCTTTCCGATTATCTGGGCGGTAAGGTACAGCTTTACGCAAAGCGCGAGGACTTAAACCACTCGGGCGCACATAAGCTGAACCACTGTATGGGTGAGGCACTTCTCGCCAAGTACATGGGCAAGAAGAAGATCATCGCAGAGACAGGCGCAGGTCAGCACGGCGTGGCTCTTGCTACGGCGGCGGCTTACTTCGGCCTTGAGTGTGACATCTACATGGGCGAAGTTGATATCGCTAAGCAGCATCCCAATGTTATCCGTATGAAGATACTCGGCGCAAACGTAATCCCCGTTACAGCAGGTCTTAAGACCCTCAAGGAAGCTGTAG